>CAZHQU010000192.1:0-4068 GCA_964534245.1 uncultured Coprobacillus sp. | reverse complement strand
TTTCTAGCAATTCCAAATAACCAAGGTTCAAACCTACTTTCATCTCTTAAATAAGATAATTCCTTTACTGCAGTTAAAAGAATCTCTTGAGATAAATCTTGTGCCTCATCAGTTGAATAAGTATTATTTAATGCATACCCATATATTCTTTCAATATACTTTTCTAAAATATTTACATCCATTATTTCACCACCTTTCACCTATAAAGTGCATTTTAAGTTATTTTCATTGGGTGTTTTATAAAATAATTATACTATTTTTTTAAATTTATTTCCACATAAAAAGCTAGCTAACCGTTTATTGGCTAACTAGCATTAATTGTTATTTATTTTTTAATTGATTTAATAGTTTTTCAACTTCAACATATCTAATGTTATTTCTGATAATATCAAAATGTTTTGAAGAAAACCAATCATGTATACGTTGATATGTACTAATTGCCATATTAGAAGTTGTTTCATTTTTATCAACGACTACGCCATCTAAAAGTAAAGAATTTAACTTTACCTTATCATAATTTTCAAATAGTATTGCTGATTCAATGCATTTAATACAATTGTCTATTGTATTTTCAACATCACCAAGTTTTGCATAACTTAATGCTATATTGAAATATGCTCTATATATTCTTTCATTATAGAATCCACAATTATCACTTTCAAATACAAATTTCATTAAATCAATGTACTTCATTCTCAATTTTATATTTGTCTCTTCATCAGCATTTTGAGATAACACTAGTATTTCATCCTGGAACCACTCTGTAATTAGAATAATGTTTCTCTTAACATGTTTTTCTAATTCTTCACCTTTATAAACATCTTCTAATAAAACATTTCTACAACAATAAAATACAGGCATCTTTAATGCTAATTGCTTAGCTTTTTCAATTTCACCCTTTTCAGTATAACCATGTACTAATATTTGTATTGCGCCATGTCTTATCTCATCATCAATACACTTTTCTAATATTTTTTCTGATAATAAAATCATTTCATCTAACGCATCAACTCTATTAGGGTATTGTGCATAGAAAAATCCATGTAAAGAACTTGTTAACTCACTCATTATTTGATAATTTGTAGGGTATTTAAGTAGTGCTTCCCTTAATAACTCTATTGATTTTTCTACTTCACCTAAATGTTTGTATTTGTGATTTTCTACGAGAATCTCTTTAATCTCTTGTTCCTTTTTATAAATATCAACATCAAGTAATTCATCTACAGTTATTTCAAAAATGTTTGCAAGAATTGGCAATAATGTAATATCAGGATATGATGTTGAATTTTCCCATCTAGAAATAGCTTTTGCTGTTAAACCAACCAATTCACCTAATTCTTCTTGAGTAATGTTTCTTTCTCTTCGTAACTGTTTAATTTTTAAACCTATGTTCATATAAATTGTTCTCCTTTTTGTATATATTGTAAGCTTACAACAATATTATACTAACTTATAAATGTTTTATCCATACCCCATTTGTAGAGATTAATTCTACATAAACGAGAATTAAAATATATTATATACTATTTGTAATTTAATTTCCACCATTATCTCTTATAAGTTCAAGTCCCCTATAATGCAAAATACTTTTATAGGTTCGAGTCCGAACAACTCCTATATTCGAATCCCCACTAGTCCCTACCATCATTTATGAGTTTCTTGTTCTGAAAATAAAAAAAATAGCCCTTTCGGACTATATTCACACAATAAATCTATTATTTAAAATAAACTTATTGACCAATTCTAATGGTGGCCCCGGTCGGACTCGAACCGACACGGTATCACTACCACAGGATTTTGAGTCCAGCGCGTCTACCAATTTCACCACGAGGCCAAATGCTATAATATTATAGCACTTTTTTTGTTTTCTTTCAATAATTAATTAACATAAATAATTAATTATTTTTTTAGTTTTGTTGGAGTGAAGACTACTCCTGCACCATTTTGGTCATACAATGGAACATTAGCATAGCAGTATGTTTCTATCCCTTCATCTGATGCGTTAACTTTTATTGATTTTTCTAAATCAATTTCTTTAGCAACCTTTAAGAATTCTTCCATTCTTGATTTTGGTAATAATTTCTTTTGACCATGACCTACTAAGAATTCGTTAAAATCATATTTTAGTAAGTTTTCTAATGATTCAATATATTCTTCTACTGTTGTTGATTCGTTGAAGAACATATATACAAAAGGACATGCACCATCTGATGAAACTACTAATTTCCATTCTTTTACATAAATTGCAATTGAACCTTTTGTATGACCAGCAAGTGGTAACACTTCACAAGTAATATCTCCTAAATCAAACACATCATGATATTTTACAAATTTTAAATTCCCTTCTCTTCTTTGAATATATTTTTCTTCATCAAAGTTTTCAGGTAAAACATTAGTGCGTTTTGCTGAAGCAATATTTTTTTGTCTCATAGAAGCATTAGTATGCTTCTTTATTAATTCTAAATCTTTTTCATGAATATATACTTCTTCAAATTGAAAGTTTCCACTAGCATGATCCATATGGCCATGTGTATTAATTACTACTAATTCTTTATCTGTAATTTTTCTTATTTCATCATAAAGATTACATATACCATAACATGTATCAATAACACAAGCTTTGTTTTTACCAATAATAAGTGTTGATAATACTCCTAAAGAGTCCTTGATTTGATAAAGTTTATCATTATATTCGTAGATTTGAAAGTAACTCATATTTATTCTCCAATTATATCTAAAATTATATTTTCTTTTTCTACTTTTTTATTAGTTAATTTATATGCATTTATTAGCATATTTATAGCTTTTTCTGTATTTTTACCATTAGTATATACTTTACCAATTACATCTCCAACATTAACAAAATCACCTTTCTTAGCAAATGCTTCCACCCCAACAACACTATCAACTTTATCAGTAGTTTTTTCTCTACCTGCTCCAAGTAGCATTGCTGAAACGCCGATGTCAGATGTATCAATAGTTTTCACATATCCTGATTTATTTGCTTTAACTTTAATAACTTCTTTTGCGAAGCCAAAAATAGAATAATCATCAATTACATTTACATCACCATGCTGATAATTAATCATTTCTTTTAGTTTATTTAAAGCTTCTCTAGATTTAACCTTTTCTTCAATTTGTTTTAATGCTTCTTCTTTCGATTTAAATACGTTAGATATTACAAGCATCTCAGCACAAATGTTATAACATAAATCAGTAAAATCTTTTGGACCATTTCCTTTTAATGTTTCGATTGCTTCAATTACTTCAATACTATTTCCAACTGCATTTCCTAAAGGTTGATCCATATCAGTAATCATCGCTACAACTTTTCTGCCAAAATTATTTCCTATGCTTACCATCTTCTTAGCAAGTTCTCTAGCTTGATCTAATGTCTTCATAAAGGCACCATCGCCCATCTTAACATCTAATAAAATTATCTTAGCTCCACTTGCTAATTTCTTAGACATAATTGAACTTGCAATTAGACCTATTGAGTCTACTGTTGCTGTGACATCTCTCAAAGCATAAAGTTTTTTATCAGCAGGGGCAACATTTGCTGTTTGACCAATAATTGCTAAACCAATTTCATTAACTTGTTTAATAAAGTCATCTAAACTTAAAGAAACACTAAAACCCGGAATTGACTCTAATTTGTCTAAAGTTCCTCCAGTATGTCCTAATCCCCTTCCGCTCATCTTCGCAAGCTTAAGGCCAAATGAGGCGCAAATTGGAGCAATTACAAGCGATGTTTTATCACCAACACCACCTGTTGAATGTTTATCAACACAAATTCCATTAATTTTTGATAAATCAACCTCATCTCCACTTTCAAGCATTTCCTTAGTTAAACAGAATAGCTCATTATCACTCAATCCTTCATAACAAATTACCATCAATAATGCACTAATTTGGTAATCAGGAATTTCTCCAGAAACATATCCTTTAATAAGAAAACTTATTTCTTCTTTTGATAATTCTTCTTTGTTTTTCTTATTATTTATTAAAGCAACAACTCGCCTAAATACACCTCTTAAAGTTAAAAAAAGATAGATTATTTAAAAGCAA
>CAZHQU010000191.1:0-4102 GCA_964534245.1 uncultured Coprobacillus sp. | reverse complement strand
CATAAACTTAACAAACTATTATGAAGTAACATTCATTTTAGATGATAAAGTAGTAGATACACAAACAATAGAACATGGAATGGATGCAATACTACCTAATGAAAGTATTACTAATAAAGAAGGATATACTATTTTAGGATGGAACCATGATGGTAAAAACATTACTGAAGACACTATTATAGAAGGAATATATCAAATAAATAAATATGAAGTAGTTTTTACTGTAGGTAGAGAATTTAAGAAAACAATAATTGTAGAACATGGAAAAGATGTTATTCCTCCTGAACCATATATAAAAGAAGGATATACATTTATAGGATGGAATCATGATGGTAAAAACATTACAGAAAACACCATTATAGAAGGAATATATGAAATAAACAAATATGAAGTTAAATTTCGCTATCGATATGATATTTATGCAATTAAAACAGTAGAACATGGTAGTTATGTTACACCACCAGAACCTCCTTTAAAAGAATGGGAATATTTAAGAGGGTGGTCTTGGGACTTTAATGAACCTGTTACAAAGAATACTGACATTTATTCAGTTGTGGATTACATTGAGGGCGGTAGATTTTTAGAATACAAATATGATACTAAAAGTGAAATAAAAGAATACTTAAAAGTATCTAAAGAAATCTTAACTGAAGATGAAAAAAATTTAATTGATTCTTATATTAAAGATGGTTCTGAACAAATAGATATTTCTATTAATAAAGAAGAAGTTTATAAAATTGCTATATATACAAAACAATTAATAGAACATGTTGGTGCAAAATATTATGAAGATACTTTTGAAAGAATTCCTGGAGAAGAAGTCTACACTGAAGGAAATGGAACATATAAAGATCCATATATAATAGATACGAAAGGAAAACTAATATATTTATCAAATAACACCAATAATGGAATTGGTCAAATAGCCTATTATGAACTTAAGAAAGATATTGACCTAGAAGGAATTGAATGGATGCCAATAGATTATTTTCAAGGACATTTTAATGGTAATGGTTATGAAATATCTAATTATAAAATAACTGAATCAAAGGAATATTCAAGGAACTATGGTTTATTTAGTTCTAATGTGGGTACAATAGAAAATTTAGGCGTAAAGAATTTTTATATAGATTTGGAGTTAACATATGAAAATAATGGGCCTACCATATATATTGGAGGTATAGCTGGTAAAGGATTTAATAATGATTCTTTTGGAATAAATGATAACAGAGGAGTAATACAAAATTGCTATTCATTTGGGACTATAAAAGTAGTGTATCATGATAAACCAATGGATTGTATATTGCCACCGAAAATATGTGTTGGAGGAATTGGAGGTTTGTTTTACGATGATGCAATTATACAAAACTGTTATTCACAAGTTAATATTGATATTATTTATTATAGTGATGAGGCGATAGTTGATATCTCAGCAATAAATAACTATTCTGGATCAAAAACTGAAAATTGTTTTGGAGTTCTTTCGTATACTATAACAAATTATATAAAACAACATACAATAAATTATACAACACAAGGTAGACGAAGTGATTATACAGGAATTAATTGCTTTGATTATGAGGATAACAAAGAATACACATATGATGTATGTAGAACAGAAGATTTAAATTCACTAGAGTTCTACACTGATACATTAGGTTGGAGTGAAGAAATATGGGATTTAAGTAATATAGAATTTAAAGATGGAGCGTTTTTAGAAGACCACTATCCAAAATTAAAAAGAAAATAAAAATACATAAAAAATAAGATGGGACTTAAAATATGAACTCAATAAAGAAAATATTGATAATAGCATTTATATTAATTTTATCATTAATAAATATAATGAATATAAATCTAAAAATAAATGCTAATGAAATATCTACAAATACAGAAACAATAGATATAATAGAAGAAAAAATATATAATCTATTTGGAAACAAACAAATATCTTCAATAGAGTATTTATATAATTTGGATGAATCTCCAGATTATATATATGTAGAATTTATACATGAAGGATTTGTTATCTTTACAAATTACACATTAACTGTAATTGAATATTCAGAAGAAGGTATTTTACCATATGAGACAAATAATAGAAAATATTATGCTGGACCTGGTAACTATATAAAGAAAACAAATGGTGAATTTATAAATATATATACAAATGAGGTTATAATTAATACTGATGTAAGCAAAGTATTAGAAAATACGAAGACAATTCTAAATAAAACCACTTTAGAAAGTGAAATGGTCTTAGATGTAAATTCAAATATAACAAACGAATACTTATTAACTAATACAGAATTAATTGGTCAAACAAATGAAGAAACAACTTATACTTCTGAAGTGAGTAATTCAGATCCTGTATATATAGATAACTATGAGTATTTTATGGTTGGACCTCATCATGGAGAAAATAGTAACGGAACATGTAGCGCAGTTTCAGCACAAATATTATTAGGATTTCATAATTATTACAATGATAGAAGAATAATTGAAGACAAGTACTTATTTGAAGAAGAGAAAAATCCAAATAAATGCGAAAATCCATTGACATTTGATAGTTATGTGATTGGGACAAGAGGGTTAAGTGATAATGAAGCACTTAGTAAAGATGATATTGATGAAGGAACAACTCAGGAAAATAGTTACTTCTTAAAAGTGATAAATGCTATTCCAGCTCGTTCAGGTTATATTGATAAAGCAAATGGATTAATTCAATTATTAGAAGAGAGAAGAATTAGCAAAGGATTAACTGAAAATATAGCTACTGTATCATATAGCAAAGAATTATCTGAAATAAAGAATGAGATAGATGCAGGAAGACCAGTCATAATAAGTACAGATGAAGATAATGATGGTACTGGTCATTCAGTTGTTGGATATGGATATCAAACTCTCGGGAAAAATGATACAGAAGGACAGTTTGGCTATATTGTACATGAAGGTTATGCACGAGGGCCTGATTGGAAACATTCGTCTAATGTATGGTATAGTGCAAACTGGTGTTTCGCATTTGTAAAAATGGAAGTTCACCATGAGCATAGTTATGATGAACCAGAAGGAATATATAATATTAGAACGTGTAATGTATGTAATCATAGAATATCTGAATTAGATTTTGAAACTGAAATTATAGATAATGAAGTTACTATAACAGGACTTAACTTTATACCGCCTGCTGATTTAATAATACCATTAAAAATAGATGGTTTACCAGTAAAGAAAATTGCTTCAAATGCATTTTCAAATTTAATTAATTTGCAAAGCATATTTATACCGGATACAATAGAAACAATCGAAAATGGTGCATTTTCAGGATGTGGTAATCTTAAAAAAATTATTTTACCATTCACAGGGCTTAGTAGAAATGCTCCTATAGAATCATCAAGTTTAGGTTACATATTTGGTAATGTGAGCTACAATGGAAGTTATTCTGTAGTTCAAAATGGTATTACCTATTATATACCAGAAACCTTAACTAATGTTACAATAACAGATGAAATAAATATTAAGGATTATGCATTTCAAAATTGTTATAAGCTAACACTTGTTCAACTTTCAAGCAAAGTAAGATATATTGGAAATAGCTCATTTTATGAGTGTGATAAGTTAAGTGTAATGGAATTAGGTAATACATTAATTAGTATTGGAAATAATGCTTTTTATGGATGTAATAGTTTAGAATCATTTGCTGATGAAATAGAGAATTTAGTAAGTATCGGGGATAAAGCTTTTTATAATTGCGAGAAACTTATAACTTTTATTTTTCCAAACACATTAGAAAGTATAGGAAACAATTGTTTTGAAAATTGCATAGAGTTAAATGCAGTTACTTTTTTAAAAGAAACTAATCCGATTACATATATATCAAAAGATGCTTTTAAAAATTGTCAAAAATTATATGGAATATGCGTTCCTGAAAATAAATTATTTATGTATATGAATCAGGAAAATTTGCAATACAACAAAGATGATATATTTTGTGAGGAATCAATTAGTAATTTTAGTATTAATTCAAATGAAATATATCAAGAAGATATTAGAATCAGTGAAGGAACAAATTATTTAAGAGAAATTAATGTCGAATCAGAAG
>CAZHQU010000190.1:0-4105 GCA_964534245.1 uncultured Coprobacillus sp. | reverse complement strand
ACTTTAGATCCACGGAAGATTACTGAATTAATAACAGTTCCATCAATTTCACACCCATCAGCTATTAATGAGTTTTCAACATAGTTTGTATCAGAATATTTTGTTGGAGCAGAGTCTCTTACTTTAGTGTAAATAGCTTTTCCAGGTTTAAAGAAGATTTCACCACGAATGTCTTTGTTTAATAAATCCATATTAACATCAAAGTATGATCTCAAATCACTAATATTACCATAATAGCCTTTATGTTCATATCCATAGATTTTATAGTTCTTTAAGTTTCTTCTTAAAACATCTCTATTAAAACTTTTAGCATTTGTTTGAACTGCTTCTTTAACAATTTCTTGTAATAATGATTTCTTCATTACCCATACATCGATACTTACATTAACTGGTTCGTTAGATTCTGTTCCTAATTCCATATTAACGATTCTATCATTTTCATCTAATGTAAGAACTTTTGCTGTAGTGAAAGAATTCTTTGTTGCTTCATGTTTGTGATATACAACTGTAATATCAGCATCTTTCTTTGATAAATGATAGTTAATTACTTCTTTGTAATCAACATTACAAACATGATAACAGTCAGTCATTACAACATAGTCAGCATTAGCATGATCAATGAATGAAATAATACCTTTAATTGCTTCAAGTCTAGTACTATAAACAGTATCACTTACTCCATATGGAGGAAGGATAACTAATCCACCTCTTTTACGAGCTAAGTCCCATTCTTTACCTGAGCCTAGGTGGTCCATTAATGATTGGTAATTATTCTTAGTTAAAATACCAATTGAATTAATACCAGCATTTGTTAAGCTTGATAAAGGAAAATCAATTAAACGATATCTACCACCAACTGGAGTTGATGCGAAAGTACGATTACGAGTCACCTCGAATGTTTCTAAATTATGAATATTTGAAAATACTATACCTAAAAATTGCATAAATTATTCCTCCACATCTTTTTCTATCATTTCACTCACGCCAACTTTAGCGTTCTTAGCTACATTAACAGAACTTGCAATTACAGTAATATCTTTGCTTGATTTAGCTTCAACTGCTATTTCAGCATTTTCACCAATAACAGCTTGTTCAGCTATTATACTATAGTTTATTTTAGCATTTCTCTCAATAACTACATCGTCAAGAATAATACTATTTTCAACTACTGCACCTTCTTTGATTCTTACATTTAAGCCTATTAACGAATTAATAACTTTACCTTCAATGTATGAGCCAGATGAAATTAAACTATTCTTAACTTCACCAGTTTTAGTAACAAAGTGAGGTGGATATGGAGCATTTCTAGTGTAAATTTTCCAATTCTTATCAAATATATCAAAGTTAGGGTTTTTGCCTAATAAGTCCATATTAGCTTCCCATAAACTAGATATAGTTCCTACGTCTTTCCAGTAGCCACTGAATGGATAAGCATATAATCTCTTACCATCATTTAGCATCTTTGGAATTATATTGTTACCAAAATCATTTTTAGATTCTGGATCTTCCTCATCTTCTTCTAAATATTTATATAATACATCAGCACTAAAAATATATATACCCATACTTGCATTAGTACTCTTTGGATGTTTTGGTTTTTCTTCAAATTCATAAACACTATAATCTGGATTTGTGTTCATAATACCAAATCTTGAAGCTTCTTTAATATCTACATCAATTACAGCAATAGTACAATCTGCACCTTTTTCTTTATGATATTGAAGCATCTTGTTATAATCCATTCTATAAATGTGGTCACCAGATAGTATCAAAACATACTCAGGATCGTACATCTTAATAAAATTAATATTTTGGTAAATAGCATTGGCAGTTCCTTTATACCAATTTGTCTTCTTTTTACCTTGATATGGAGGTAAAATATGTACTCCACCAAATGTTCTGTCTAGGTCCCAAGGTTGTCCATTACCAATATATTCATTAAGCATTAATGGTTGATATTGAGTAAGTACACCAACTGTATCGATATCAGAGTTTACGCAGTTAGAAAGAGGGAAATCGATAATTTTATACTTTGACCCAAAGCTTACTGCAGGTTTCGCAACAACATTTGTTAAAGCATATAATCTACTTCCTTGTCCTCCAGCTAATAACATTGCAACACATTCTTTTTTAGTTAGCATATATATTTCCTTTCTTATGCATGCTTTGCATTATTTTTGTTTAATAATTAATCCACTTAATTTAGGAATATTCACACTAATAGTATTATCAATTGCAAAAATATTCTTATTTTTAAGTATGTCTTCACCATCATATTTAGCTTCATCTGAATTCATTACAACTAAATACTTTCCTTCAAAACTTTCATGACTTATCTTATAATCTTTTAAATCTACTCCTGAAAAGTTTAATATAACAATTAAACTAGATTTATTACTAGAAACAGATTTACGAGAATACACATAGACATTGTTAGTGGCGTCATCAGCAACTATCCATTCAAAGCCATCGAAGCTATCATCTATCTCATATAGAGGGGGACTATTTAAATACATATGATTGAGATCTTTCACATATTTTTGATACAACTTATGATTCGGATATTTAAGTAAAAACCAATCAATTGATTTATTTTCATCCCATTCTACAAACTGAGCTATTTCATTACCCATAAAGTTTAATTTTTTACCAGGGTGAGTCATCATATACATCATATATGCTCTTAAACTAGAGAACTTCATATCATAGTCACCAAACATTTTACCGATTAAAGAATTCTTAAGATGAACAACTTCATCATGTGATAACGGCAAAAAGTAGTTTTCCTCAAATAAATATGACATTGTGAAAGTCATCTTATTATGTATATGCCATCTAAAGTATGGATCAGTTCTCATATACTCTAAAGTATCATTCATCCATCCCATACACCATTTATAGTTAAAACCTAATCCACCATCTTCTACTCTCTTAGTAACTTTTGGAAAGGTAGATGACTCTTCAGCAATCATTAAGATATTTCTATATTTTTTAAACATTTCCTTATTTAAATCTTTAAAAAAATCAATCGCCTCAAGTTTATATTTTTCTCCATAAATATTAGGTTTAAACTTTTCTCTATCATAGTCGAGGTAAAGCATTGCGGCAACAGCATCTACTCTTAATCCATCAATATGATATTTTTCTAAAAAGAAATTAGCACTAGAAATAAGGAACGATTTAACTTCAGGTTTGCCATAATTAAAAATTCTAGTACCCCAAGTTTTAAATTCTCTTCTAGTTGGTTTTGGATCTTCATACAAATATTTACCATCAAACTCAATTAAACCATAATCATCCTTAGGAAAATGCGCAGGAACCCAGTCCATTATAACTCCAATTCCATTTTGATGTGCATAATCTACTAAAAACATAAAATCATCAGGAGTACCATAACGAGAAGTAACACTAAAATATCCTGTGACTTGATAACCCCAACTCCCTAGATAAGGATGTTCTGTTATTGGCAGTAACTCTATATAATTGTATCCCATCTTTTTAGCATAAGGAATTAACTTTATAGCTATATCTTTATAATTATATGGTTTACCATTTCTTTGTTTTTTCCATGAACCTAAATGAACTTCATATATATTAATAGGTTTTCGGTAAATATTATGTATATCACGGTCATCCATCCATTTATGATCATTCCAAGAATAAATATCAATATTAAATACTTTTGATGAGGATTTACCATCAGTTTCATTATAATATGCATAAGGATCTTGTTTTAAAAAAGTCTTATTTAATTTTTCATTATAAATTGCATATTTATATGAATCAAATAATTTAACATTAGTTATAACACACTCCCAGATTCCTTTTTTGTTAATTTTTGTCATAGGGTTAATTGTGTCATTCCAGTCGTTGAATTCCCCAACAACACTAACACTTGTTGCATGAGGCGCATATACTCTAAAAGTAGTATTATTCTCAGTATAAAATGATCCTAAATAATTAAAAGCATCAAAAGAATATTCAGAATGAAATAGTTTGAAAAAATTATTGACCATTTAGAATACCTCACTTTATTATACCAAATTTACTAAATTATTTCAATAAATAATCAAGAAAGAAAATAATATTTTAAATACAAAAAAGC
>CAZHQU010000189.1:0-4118 GCA_964534245.1 uncultured Coprobacillus sp. | reverse complement strand
TAGAACCAACATATTCTAGTGAAGATGGTAATACTACTTTGTCTAAATTATCACAATTTGAAAATGCATTATTACCAATAGATACTAGTGAACGAAAAGATTCTAGAAATTTAATTTCTTTACATTTATAAAAAGCACTATCTCCTATACTTTCTAAAAATTCAGGAATATTAAATGTTATTTTTTCACATTCATAAAATGCGTAATTACCAATGCTTTTTAAATTATTAGGTAGTTCAATCTTTTCTAAAGATTCACATTTATAAAATGCATAATTTCCAATATATCTTACTTTACTTGAAAGTTGAACATGTGTTAGTTTATCACAATTTTGAAATGCATAATCTTGAATTTTTGATGAATCTTTTATTGTAACATTACTTAAATTTTCAGGTATATAGTAGGTAATCTCGTTTTGAACTACTGGATAACTTCCATTGTAACTTACATTACCAAATATATAACCGAAACTTGAGTATTCTATAGGAGCATTTCTACTAAGTCCTGTAAATGGTAAGATTATGTTTTTAAGATTACCACATCCTGAAAATGCACCATTTTCGATTGTTTCTATTGCATCCGGTACAAATATGCTTTGTAAATTAATTAAATTTGAAAATGCATTTGAAGCAATTTTCTTTACTGGTAAACCATCTATTTTTGATGGTATTATTAAATCAGCAGGTGATGTAAAATTAAGGCCTGTTATAGTGACTTCATTATTTACAATTTCAGTCTCGAAATCTAATTCAGATATTCTATGATCACATACATTACACGTTCTAATATTATATATTCCTTCTGGCTCGCCATAACTATGCTCATGATGAACTTCCATTTTTACGTAAGCATAACACCAGTCCTCACTATACCACACATTTGTTTGTCTTGTCCAATCGCCAATTTTTCCATATCCTTCGTGAACAATATATCCAAACTGTTCTTCTGTATCATTTATCACGAGAGTTTGATATCCATATCCAACAACTGAATGACCAGTACCATCATTATCTTCATCTGTACTTATTATGACTGGTCTTCCTGCATCAATTTCATTCTTTATCTCAGATATTTTTTTACTATATGATACAGTAGCTATATTTTCAGTTAATCCTTCGCTAATTCTTCTTTCTTCTAGTAATTGATTTAATCCATTTGCTTTAGCAATAGCACCCGAATGAAGCGGAATTACATTTAGTATTTTTAAAAAATAACTATTTTCATTTATTGTTCCTTCTTTTATATCTTGTGCTTCAATCTTCTCATTATCAATAGGATCCATTCCTTCACTTAGTCCTCTTGTACTTATTATATACTCATTAAATGTCAATGGATTCACACATTTATTTGGATTGTTTTCTCCTTGAAATAAGTATTTATCATCAATTATTCTTCTATCATTATAATAATTATGAAATCCTAATAATAATTGAGCTGATACTGCACTACATGAACCATATCTATTTTGTCCATGATGCGGACCCATCATAAAATATTCATAATTATCTATATACACAGGATCTAAATTACTTACTTCAGAAGTATAAGCCGTTTCTTCATTTGCTTGAACAATTAATTCTGTATTAGTTAATAAGTATTCGTTTGTTATATTTGAATTTAAATCTAATACAATTTCATTTTCTAATGTGGTTTTATTTAGAATCGTCTTCGTATTTTGTAATACCTTATTTACATCAGTATTAATTATAGCTTCATTTGTATATATATTTATAAATTCACCATTTGTTTTCTTTATATACTTACCAGGCCCAACATAATATTTTTTATTATTTGTTTCATATGGTAAAATGCCTTTTTCTGAATATTCAATTATAGTTAATGTGTAATTTGTAAAGATAACAAATCCTTCATGTATAAATTCTACATATATATAATCTGGAGATTCATCCAAATTATATAAATACTCTATTGAAGATATTTGTTTGTTTCCAAATAGATTATATATTTTTTCTTCTATTATATCTATTGTTTCTGTATTTGTAGATATTTCATTAGCATTTATTTTTAGATTTATATTCATTATATTTATTAATGATAAAATTAATATAAATGCTATTATCAATATTTTCTTTATTGAGTTCATATTTTTAGTCTAATTTTTATTTCCCTTTATATAGCTTTATTTCCTTTTTAATTTTGGATAGCAATTCTCTAGAAACGCTCCATCTTTAAATTCTATATTGCTTAAATCCCATATTTCATCACTCCACCCTAACGTATCAGTGTAAAACTCTAGTGAATTTAAATCTTTTATTGCTTCTTCCCATAAAGTTAATCTTCTTTTAAAATATCCATAACAATTTTCTTGATCTATACCTGAACCCGTTGCATTGTATAAAGCACTTTCTGTATTATGAAGAACAGGATGTTCAATTGGTTTATATATACATATATATGTTAGTACACCAAAAGAATTTTCTAGTTTTCCGCTTTTTCTATCCTCAGGTTCTCCTGATATTCCTGAAATTCTAACAGCCCCACTTTCATCAACATATCTTACATCAATATTTATTTGAGAATAGCAACTGCTTACAATAGCATTTTCCTCAGTTGTTCCAGTAATTCCACCAGCATAAATACGGTTAGGTATTCTGCTTATTCTTGATTCTCCAGTATAGTCTAGGTTTATATTTCCAAATGAATAACAATTTTTTATTGTTCCCCAATTTATTCCAACTACCCCTCCAGCATATACAGTTGCATGATCTCCTTCTAAATATGACCATTTCATTTGTATATCAATATTCTTTACTCCTAAATTTTCTATTATCCCTTCGTTATATTCAAATAATCCAGCACCTATTGCATAATAAGTATCTTTAATCATTATTTTATCCATTAATTTCTTAGTGATAGTTACATTTGATACTTCATATCCATTACCATTAAAATGTCCCCAAAAATAATCTATTGGCATCCATTCAATACCTTCTAAGTCAATATCTGCTTTAAGTTCATAATGTGAAAGACGTCCAATTCCATTATTGGTGTTATTAGATAAATATATTAGTTTCCCTTTCGTATCTATTATATATGGATTTTCATATGTTCCATTACCTTCTGTGTAGACTTCTTCTCCAGGCATTCTTTCAAAAATGTCTTCATAATATTTTGCACCGACATGTTCTATTAATTGCTTTGTATATATAGCAATTTTATCCACTTCTTCTTCATTAGTAGAATTATCTATTTTATTACATCCATCATTAATGTAAGAATCAATTAAGGTTCTTTCGTCTATAGTTAAGATTTCTTTAGATACTTTTAAGTATTCTTTTATTTCAGTTTTAGTATCATATTTGTATTCAAGAAGTTCTCCACCCTCAACATATTCTACTTTAGCAGAGATATTTTGATTACATGTGATAGGATACCCTATCCAGCGCCATTCCAAAAATCTATGCCATTCTTTTACCTTTAATTCTGGAGGAGTTGCATAACTACCATATTCAACTATTTGTGTATCGATTAGTTCTCCATCATAGTAAAATTCTACTCGGAATTTCATTAATTCATATATACCTTCTATAGTAGTGTTTTCTGTAATATTCATAAAATCTTTATCCCATTCTAAGAATATATACCCGTGTTTTGATGGCTCATTAGGCAATTTTGCATCTTTTCCATGTTCTACTATTTGTGTTTCTATTACTTCTCCAGCAAATATAAACTTTACTTCATATTTGCTTATTTCATATGTTCCTTCTATAATAGTGTCTTCTGTAATGTTTTTACCATTATGATTCCATCCTAAAATAGTATATCCTTCTTTATTAGTAATACTTTCATTAGGTAGTATTGCATCCATTCCATGTTCTACTGTTTGTGTGTCTACTACTTTATCATTTAAAATGAATGTTACTTCATAATAGTTTGTTAAGTTTATGTTTAGTGTCATTACTTTATCTAAATAGTTTATCTTTATAACATGTGTTCCTATTTCTTTTAATTTATTTAAGTCTTCAATTGACACCATATCTTTTGTAACATTTACAATATTAACTGTGTTATCATCATATGTTACAGTTAAAGTTATATCACTTATATTAAAATCATCAATATCTTTTTTAATATTATCTTCACTTAATTTGATATCT
>CAZHQU010000188.1:2598-4187 GCA_964534245.1 uncultured Coprobacillus sp. | reverse complement strand
CAATTACAGTGGACAGCCAAGTTAAGGGTACCGTAGTTTAGATTATAAATTTATAATAAATATTAAAATAAGTAATTAAATATTTGACATAAAAGAAAAATAAGAGTATAATAACAATATACAAAATTGAACTAAAAAAGTTCAAATTTGTCTAATTATTTAGAAGTAAAAGAAGGTGAATTAAATGTTAATTGAGAGATTAAGAAAACAATTTGAATTAAATGAACCTATATTTACAAATGAAATACTTAAATTAATGAATGACTACTCTAGACCGCGTATTTATCAACTTATAAATATTGCTGAGAAAAATGGTGAATTAGTTCGTTTCGATAATGGCATTTATTACATGCCAAAACAAACCGAATTTGGTCTTTCTATTCCTACAGTAAACAGCGTTGTTAATAAAAAATACATTAGCTATAACGGAGAAACATTTGGAATATATGGAAAATATGTAATGGAACTTAATTTCTTTATTAGTTTCCAAGTACCAAATGTAATAGAAATCATAACGAATAAAGAACCTAGAAAAATAAGAGAAATAGAAATTAGAGGACGAAAAATCATTTTACGCAAAGCACGTTTGCAAATAACAAAGCAAAATGAAGCAGCTTATACACTTATGGAATTATTTAATAATATTGATATGAGACAGTATAAAGAAGAAAAACAAATAAAAGAATCTATAATTGAATATGTGAAAGAGAAACGAGTTACAAAGAATGATATATTAAGTCTTGCTTATGCGTTTCCAGCAAAAGCAATGAAGAATATTGCCATAAGTGGAATATTTGATTAAAATGTTTAAGTAAAACATAATATTATTCACCAAAATTCGATAGTTATATATGATATACTAACTTCATAATATGAGGTGAAGTATGAAGAAGTATAATATTGACATTATTAGTATTGTAATGAGTTTAATTATTGGAGTATTTATTGGATATATAATAAGTACAAAAATAAATATTAATCCAAGCACAGAAGAAGTACTAAATGTACCAGAATTAGATTATTTTTATATATTACAAGTAGCCAAATTCGACAACGCTCAAGGAGCAACAAACTATAAAAAAGTATTAGATACAAAGAATCTAGAAAGTATAATTGTTTATGATAAAGTCTATTATTATATATATGGAGGAATAGCCTCAAGTGAAGAGGCTCTAACAGATACAAAAAGTAAATATTATCTATTAGGATACGAAACAATAATAAAAAAAGAATATTTAATAGACAAAGCCAATAGCGTAATAGATAATTTAGAATTATATGAGTTTTACACAGAATCAATTAATAATTTATATAAAAGCCTAAATGGAGAAACATTTCAAATATCTGAAAAATACTTCATTAATCCAGTTAATATAGAATTATTCACACAACTATCAATATTACTAAATATTAAAAATCCGGAGTTAAAACAAAAAGCAGAACTCCAAGCTTATAAAATTATAATAGAAAATTTATAAATACAAAATAGATTGTTGAATATGGAACACACTGTGTTCCAAATTGAAAATTCAAAGAAAACATAAGTATTTTCATATAAAAAAGTACAAAAATCAAAGAAAAACTAATTG
>CAZHQU010000188.1:0-2498 GCA_964534245.1 uncultured Coprobacillus sp. | reverse complement strand
AATATGGAACACACTGTGTTCCGAATTGAAAATTCAAACAAAACATAAGTATTTTCATATAAAAAAGTACAAAAAATCAAAGAAAAACTAATTGAATATGGAACACACTGTGTTCCGAATTGAAAATTCAAACAAAACATAAGTATTTTTAGATAAATAAGTATAAAACAAATTAAATAAAAGTAAATAAACCAATTTCTTTTTAATATAAGTATGAAAGGAAATATGGTGAAAAATAATGTACGAAGTGATAAGTTTGGAATTTTATGAAAATATTAAGCGATTAATTAATGAAAAAAGAAAACATGTAATTACCTATGTGAATACAACAATGTTATTTACTTATTGGAATATAGGTAAAATGATTGTTGAAGAGCAAGGCCAAATTAACAAAGCTAAATGTGGAGATAAACTAATATCAGAATTATCAAAACAAATGACTTTTGACTTTGGAAAAGGATTTGATGAAAGAAATTTGAGATATATAAGAAAGTTTTATATGATGTATCCAATATGGGACTCAGTGAGACCCGAATTAACTTGGTCTCACTATAGAACATTAATGAAAGTAGAAGAACAACATATTAGAACATTTTATATAGATGAAGCAATTAAAGGAAACTGGAGTGTGCGTGAGCTCGAAAGACAAATATCTACATGTGCATATAGTAGAGTAATAACTAATAATAACAAAATAGAAATATTAGAAAATTTAAATGATTCAAGCGAAATAATCAAATTTGAACCAAATACAGTTATTAAAGATCCTTATATGTTAGAATTTTTAGGCCTTAATAACAATGTGAATTATTTGGAAAAAGAACTAGAAGATGCATTAATTAATCATTTACAAAAGTTTCTACTAGAATTAGGACGAGGATTCTGTTTTGTTGGGAGACAACAGAAAATCTCATATGATAATGAACATTATTTTGTAGATTTAGTATTCTATCATGCAATATTAAAATGTTATGTAGTTATTGATCTAAAAACTGATAAGCTTTCACATGAAGCATTAGGTAAAATTGATTTGTATAGAAATTATTATGATCAGGAAATAAAACAAATTACGGATAATCCAACTATAGGTTTGTTACTAGTTACTGAACAAGATACATTAGTGGCAAAATATTCAAGTATATATAAAGATCAAAATATTTTTGTATCGAAATATATGACTTATATGCCAACAGAAGAAGAATTAAATAGAGTAATTGCAGAAGAAAAAAAATTAATTGAAGAGCATAAAAAATCTAATAAATGAGTATTAAAACCTAAAAAAAGAAATAAAACGAATTCGGGCGCAGTGAGCCCGAATTTAAGAATCAAAAAAATCAATAGTTTTTTAAGTAAATAAGTGTCAAAACCTTAAAAAAAGAAATAAAATGAATTCGGGCGCAGTGAGCCCGAATTTAATAAATTAAACATTAGCATTAAATAAGAGTAAAAAAACCAATTTTTTGTTAATATATAGATAGGTGATAATAATGAAGAATAGTCTACCTAAAGATTCAATGCCAAGAGAAAGGTTAACTAAATTAGGTGCAGAAGCATTAAGCGATTATGAACTACTAGCAATAATTCTCAGAACAGGGACAAAGGATAAAAATGTTTTAGATTTAGCTGCTGATATGTTATCTAATTACCAAAGTTTATACTTTCTTAATAATATTACTTTAGAAGAACTAAAAACAATTAAAGGCATAAAAGAAGCAAAAGCAATCGAAATCTTAGCCGCAATAGAATTTGGCAAAAGAGTATGTTTAGCAAATAAAAAGATATGTACATTTAAAACAAGTGATGATGTTTATAAATATGTTAGGTATAATTTGGAAAATCTAGAAAATGAAGTGATGGAATGTTATTATGTCAATGTAAAAGGTGATGTAGTTGGGAAGAGAAGAATATCAATTGGATCAAACGATAACACGAAAGCAGATTTTAGAGAGATAGCTAAATGGTGCTTTAAGCATGCTTGTAATCATTTGGTTTTAATACATAATCATCCATCAGGAGATTCTACACCAAGTTTTAATGATAGAGTAGTTACTAATGATTTAATATTATATTTAAATAATATAGGACTTACTTTAATTGATCATATAATTATTGGAAAAAATCAATATTATTCATTTAATCTTAAAAAGATAATAAAGCAAACATAAATAATCTAGAAACAAACATAAATAATCCAGTAAATAAATGCATAAACTTTAAAGAGGTGCATTATTATTAAAATTAATTTTTTGAATAAATTTTTATATAGATTATTTATAAGTTTTGTATTGTTACTCTGTTTATGTATATTAGACAAATATGAAAAGTTAGATTTTAATTCAATACAAAATGAAATGAGTAAAAGTATTAAGATATTAAATGTAATAACAAGTATAAATGGAAAATTGAACATAATTGATTTAGGTACTGGCAGTGAAATAACAGTATCAAAAGATTATGTTGAATATGATATATCCGAAACAAAAACTAAAATTAATACA
>CAZHQU010000187.1:0-4197 GCA_964534245.1 uncultured Coprobacillus sp. | reverse complement strand
AATTATGCTCAAATAAAAGAATATCATATAGAGGTAAATAATTTAGACTATTTATTAGAAAACTTAGAACAAGAGATAATAAAAAACAAAACAAAATTTAAAAGTAAAGTAATAAGTTATAAAAATAAGAATTAATAATTAGCACCTATCTTAATGATGGGTGTTTTTATTATTAAATTTATTGACATTTATAAGTAAACTAGATAAAATATAAGTAAATAATAGGAGTTTAATTATGAAGAATATTTATTCATCAACAATACAAACCAAGTTTGGAGATAAAGAGATTTGTGTAAAACAAGGTAACATAATAACATTAGAAGATAATGTTGATATATTAACAATTTCAGCTTTCCAAAGAAATTATTATCCTACAGTGGGAACAATGTATAAAGCTTTATTTGATTCCAATATCGATGTTGATAAGGAATCATTAAATCCATTATATGATTTGAGAGATAATTGCAATATATGGTTATCTAAAGATATACATGATTCTAAAATACCTGTTAAGAGAATTGGTTGTATAGAAATGGAATATGATTTAAACTGGAATTTAAATGAAGATAAAATGTTGAAGTCAATTACTTCATACTTTCAATTATTAGATCTTGCAAGTACGATGGATATGAAAATAGATACTATTGCTATGCCCATGCTTGGAACTGGAAGCCAAGATTTAGATACAAACTTAATAGTAATACCAATATTAACTGAGTGCATTAATTTCTTAAAAAGAAATAAAAAAGTAAAGAAAATATATTTCTTCGATATAAGTGAAGCAAAAGTAAAAATATTTGTTGAAATGCTTAATAAATCATATATTATTAATAATACAGATCTTGAAATAAGAAAACCAAAAATGGCATTTATTAGTTATTCATCATTAGATAGAGAAATTGCTGAAGAAGTGAAAGAAGAATTAAAGAAAGCCAATATTAAAGTATGGATTGATAAAGATAATATTAGTTTAGGTTCAGAATACACGGAAGAAATATATTATGCAATAAAGAAAGCATCCCATTTTATTGTAATAATAACTTCAAATAGTTTAAAGTCAAAACATGTATTAAGAGAAGTAGCTCTTGCATCTGATGAATATCCTCAAAATATAAAGATTTTAACTTTATTTAATGAAGATATAAAATTAACTCCTTCATTTATATATTATTTGTCAATTAATCAGCATCAAAAACTATATGTTCCTCCAAAACGAAAAAGAATTGAAGAAGTTGCTGAAACTATAATAAAAGAATAAATAGGATAAAAATCTAGATTATGCTTTAGAAACCTAAATAAATAATTCAATATAAAAGATAAAACAAGAAGTTATAAAATACTAATATAGTATAGGTTTGAATTAACAAAGCAAAAAACACTCTAGTATGAAAAGTGTTTTTTTCTTATGGTAACTGTTTGAGAATAATTATATTGACATTTTACCTGTCTAACGATAAAATATAGACAACACACGTTAAACTTTTATGGAGGAAAAAATGGAAGAAATAATTCAAAAAGTTATTGATAAATTAGATGGAAAGTCAAAGAATGTAATATTAAGTACTGGACTAAAAATAGAACAATTTCTTGCTGATATGCTTGATGAATATTATGATGTAATTGAAGCGAAAAAATCAGACTATGATGAAACTGAGTTCTATGCGTATGTCTTAGCAGAACTAGAAACGATTCAAGAACACTATGAAGAATTTGATGATGATTTATTTAAGTTTGATAGTACAACATTTATTAAACTAAAAACCTACTTAATTGATAAACCTGAAATGTTTAGAGAAATAAGTATTCCTTCATTTACATCATTTTCCACATTAGCGTATAGTGTTTTTTCTAGCTTTAATTGCTATAAAGGTTATGATTATAAGATAAAATATAAAAGTAATGAATTTTATCCTAGTTCTTCTAATGAATTATTTCAAGATGATGATTTAAAAACTGAAGAAGAATTCTTAAACGATTATGATATAAAACCTGGAGATAAGATGATAATAGAATATGACGATAATAAATGGGTATTTGCTATTAAAATATTAGAAATTAGTGCAGAAGATGACAATTACATCACCCCATTACTTTTAGAATCAAATAGCTATGATATATTAGATGGTGAAAGAGAAATATTTAACTTATTGATGGATAAGCAACTAGATGAAGTCAAAAAGTTATGCGATACTGATCTTCATTATAAAGCTTTAATGAACTTCTTAAATAATGAACATTTTAAAATCTCACAAGAGACATTTGAAAAAAGAATTGATGATCTAACGAAAAAGTATGAAGGAAATTTAATAGATGATATATTTAACGACTTCAACAAAGATTTCTTTTCAGATGAAAATCCTAATGATGGTGAATTCTTTATTGATATTAATATAGATAAAGAAATGAAGAATAAAAATAAAAATTAAATCAATATTAAAAACATTATAGAATAAAGACTTAATAATAATTGAATATAACATTTAAAAATGTTATAATAAATTATATCTAATATGGAGGATTTAAGTGATGATGACTAGTAAACAAGAAATAATTAATAGATATTTAGAGTTAGACAACAGACTAAAAAAACTTGATGAATTATTCGATACTTTTGAAAATCTAATAGATAATGATTTTGACTATGAAAAAAAGAGCAATGGAAAGTCTGATGATAAGATATCAAATCATGAAGCCGCTTTAGAATTTAAGAAATTCTTAGATGTAGTGGATAAACTTGAAAAAGTGGTAAAATGCGAAGTGAGTCCACTTAATATAAAAAAAATTAAAACAGATGTTTCTGAATTTTTACAGAAGAGAAAAAATAATGAATATATGTTATCATATGAAGTTTATATATTCTTAGACTTCTGCTGTGGAATGGGAATGGAAATATTATGTGACGAAAAAGAAAGTTTTATCGATGAATATGAAAAACTAGATGAAGAAATAAAAAAGTATAAAAATAACAATTAAAAATTAGATTATTTGAATCCATTAGTTAAAACTAATGGTTTTTTCTTTTGTGTTTGGTAATAATAATATTGGTGATAATATGAAAAATTACAAAAATAGAAAAAATGATAAATCAATATGGGATAAGTATTTATATGTAAAGGAATATCCGAAAGTGGAAGAAGATATAACTACTGATGTACTAGTAATAGGTGGAGGAATTGCTGGAGTATTGATTGCTAAAAAGCTAAACGATAATAATATAGAAACAATAATCGTTGAAAAGAATAGAATTGGTACAGGAACAACATCTAAAACAACAGCATTCTTAAATGCTCAACACGAAACACTATATCAAAACATGAAAATGGAAAAAGCTATAGAATATTTAAAGCTAAATATTGAAGCATTAAATGAATATAAGAAACTTGCAAATGAATTTGATTTTGATTATGAAAAAACTGATTCATGTCTTTTCTCAACAAATGAACATATAATAAGGAAAGAATATGAGATACTAAAACTTTTAAATCAAGAAGTATATTTAAAAAACGAAATACCATTTAATAAATACGAATATGGAGTATGCTTTAAAAATCAAGGAATAATTAATCCAATGAAACTGATTAATAATTTATCAAAAGATTTAAAAATATATGAGAATAGTGAAGTAAGGGAACTTAAAAACAATTATGCAATACTATCAAATGGTAAAATAATTAAATTCAAAAAAGTCGTAATTGCAACACACTATCCAATAAATAACAAACTCAATCTACTTTTTATGAAATTAACACAAAGGAAATCATATGTAATTGCATTTAAGAAAGAACTAATAAGAGGAACATATTGTAGTATTGATGAAAATGGGATATACTATAGAATGGTAGATGATTATATTATTGTTGGAGGGAATGATAGAGATACAGGATGTAGAACAATAACAGATTTTGAAAGAAGAGTATCATATTTATTTAATCTAACTAAAGATGAAATAGAGTATTCATGGAGTGGACAAGATTGTATTACATTAGATGGAATACCATACATTGGAAGAAGTGATATATTTCATAAAAATCATATTATTGTTACTGGATTTAATTTGTGGGGATTTACATGGGCTATGGCAAGTAGTAATATTGTATTAAATATAATAAAACATAATAAAGAATGTAAACTAACAAAACTAAACAGATTTTGTATAAATAAAAATCTATTTAAAAATATTGGAAAATCAATAATTAA
>CAZHQU010000186.1:0-4206 GCA_964534245.1 uncultured Coprobacillus sp. | reverse complement strand
TATATTGCGAATAAATTCGCATTATATTAGACCAAACAAAACTATATCATTTAGGCCACTCCATTAAAGACAAAACAAATGAATTTGTTTGGGGATGAAAATATTTTCCATAAGTGAATCAGATAGTAACATTATTCCTGAACTGCTTAAAAATATATAATATGTTATATCTATAATTAAATATATTTATGAAAAAATAATCAAAATTAATTCCTTATTTAGTAATTTATGATATAATATAGATGTATTACAAAAGGAGGATGTAAAAAAATGGTAAAAGCAAGAAAAAGTATATTTTTTGCATTGTTAATTGTATGTTTTGTTATGATGGCAAGTTTCTTTGTTAAAGTAAATGCCTATACTAATGGAATTGGTACAGTTAATCAAACTTATTCAAGAACTATTGTTCCTGGAGCTGTTTATACTTATACTGAAAGTGATAATGGTGATCCTCAAAAGAATTATGTACTTGAATATAACGCTAAAGAAGCTGATGTTGAAGCAATAGCTGTATATGGTGAATATGCTTTTGGTGGTGACATATTATCTAAGAACATTGCACTTGCTGAAAGTAAGGGATACACTGTTATTGCTGGGGTTAATGGTAGTCCATTTGATACAAGTAATGGTACAACTACAGGAACTTTAATTAGTAATGGTAGAATTATTAGTTCTAATAGTGGATTGAGTGGATATGATTCTTTTGCTATTAAGAGTGATGGTACAATGTTTATTGGTAAGAGTAATTTATCATTTAGCTATAAAACTAATGATAATAAAGTTATAAACATTAATACTATTAATAAACAAAAGAAAACTGATAATAACAATGTTTATTTATATACTAGAGATTATTATACAGATACAACAAGTTTAGCTGCATCTACTGAAGTTATTTTAAAGATTGATTCTGGGGATATTGCTATTGATAAGCAACTTGTTGCAACAGTTGAAGAGATAAGAAATGGAGTGAAGAGAACTTCTATTCCAGAAGGTAAAGTTGCTCTTGTTGGTAAAAATATTTCTGCATTAGGTGATATCGAAGTTGGCGAACAATTAACATTTGATTTTGTTAATAATGATACTACTAATGATTGGTCAGATGTTATGCAATCAATAAATGGATTCTATGAAATCTTAAAAGATGGAACTCCAGTAAACACATCAGATCCTGCTGTACATCCTCGTACAACAATTGGGTTCAAGAGTGATGGGTCAATTGTTTTATATGTTGTTGATGGTAGACAACCAACATTCTCTGTAGGTTTAACAGATTTAGCGTGTGCTGAATACATGAAATCATTAGGTTGCGTTGCCGCAATCAGAATGGATGGTGGTGGTTCATCAACAATGGCTTTAAGAATGCCTGGTGACACTGAATTAACAACTGTTAATAGCCCTTCTGATGGACAAGAAAGAAGCGATGCTGATGGTCTATTAATAGCTCTTAAGGCTGATTATGATCAAACTGTTGGTAACGATACTTTATTACATGCTTATCCTAATAATGTTGTATTATTAGAAAACACTGTAATAGATATTGATGTTAAAGCTACTGATGGTAAATATAATGCTAAACCAACTCCAGAATATAATATGGAAATTATTGATGGATGTGGTGAAGTAGTTCAAGGTAATAAGTTCCAAGCTAAAACGGGAGAAGGAACTGGTAAAATTAAGATATTTAATAATGATGCTGAAACATATGTAGATGTAACGGTTACTAATAAAGTAGATGAAATCTATGCAACTGTTAATAATCTAGCTTTATCACCAAGTGAAAAAGTAGATATTAGTGTTAAAGCATATTATAAAGATAGTTTATTAGTTTGTTCTAATGAATCATTCAAGTGGGAATGTAGTAGTGAAATAGGTACTATTGATGAAAAAGGAACTTTCACAGCAACATCTCAAGCAGGTGTTACTGGATCAATAACTGTTTCATATGAAAATGTTAAATTCAATATTATGGTAACAGTTGGACAATTACCAATTGAAATCACTGGATTTGAAACTGATAAATGTGGTACAGCAAATGGCGAGTGGCGTAACAATCAAGTTAATGGTGGAAGTGGCTCATGTTCTATCAATGAAGATTTAACTTATGTTCGTTATGGTGAAAAATCATTAAAGATTGACTTCAATCTTGCTGGAACAACTGGAACAGTTGGAACACAAATTAATACAGGAACAAATCTTACTATTCCAGGAACACCAACAGCCATCGGAATGTGGGTTTATGCTACACCAAGTGCTAAAGGTGCATGGATTAGATTACAATACTCTCAAACAGGATCAAGCGGAGCATTATATGCTGACTTTGGTACAATTGACTGGTCTGGATGGAAATACTTAGAAGCTCCAATTGATGGAACAGTAACTTATCCAATTAGTGTAAAATACTTAATTCGTGTTATGGGTGTAAGTGAATCTCAAAGAATCAATGGAACTATCTATGTTGATCAACTTAGAGCAGTTTATGGATTCTCAAATGATGATTTCGAAAATCCAGTTATTTCAAATGTTACACCAAGTGAAAATGGATTAACAAATACTACTACTCAAACAGTTAGTTTTGATGTAACTGACGCTAAAAGTGGTGTAAATAAAGATGCTACAGAATTCTATTTAGATGGAAATAAAATAGATAATATTTTATTTAAGGAAATCCAAGGCGGATATACTGTATCTTGGACACCAAGTTCTTTAATTCCATTAAATGAAGGAAAACATAAAGTTAAAGTGCGTGTAGAAGATAACTATCAAAACTATGTAGTTAAAGAATGGGATTTAACTGTATATTCAAAAGCTCCTACATTTGAAATTGATTATAATAATGAAGCTGAAGTAGATAGTGAAAATTATATCACTTTAACATCATCTAATACTTTATTTAAATCTATAAAAGTAGAAATTAGTTATGATGAATCAAAAGTAAAAATAAATGAAATTAAAGGATTAGCTGAATTAAAACCAAGTGATTTAGTTTCAGAAGAAAACAAATTAGTTGCTGAGTTTACTAATTCTGATTTTAAACAAAATGAATTAGAAGTTTTAACTATTAAATTTATACCTCTTGTTGAAGGTGATGCTAATATTCAAGTAAAAGTAGAATATACTCTTTCTGATATTGATAATATAACTTTATCATCTGAATTTAATGATATAGCTATTAAGTCTGAAATAGGTTATGACTTTACTGCATTTATCATTATTGTTAATAATATTGATAAAGAAAATGTTTTAAAATCTCTTGATGTAATCAAACAAGCTAATCAAGAATTAAATAACTTTAATAGAGAATTAGTTTCAAAAGTAGAGGTATTAGAAGCGTTAAATACATTAGATGAAGCTAATGCGAAACTAAACGAAATTATTCAAAAATTAAATAAAGTAGATCAATCATCAAACGATGTTGGAAAGCTTTTAGGAGGAAAATAGAATGAAGAAAAATAATATTATTATTGGAATTATCTTAGTTTTATTTATCTGTATTGCTTCACTTGGTTGTGGGCATACTCATGAGTTTGTTGATGGTAAGTGTGAATGTGGTGAATTACATAACTGTACATATGTTGATGGCAAATGTGAATGTGGAAAAATAGAAGAAAAACATGAACATAATTTTGTAAATGGAACATGTGAATGCGGCGAATTACATAACTGTACATATGTAGATGGTAAATGTGAATGTGGTAAAGCTGAACCTCATACTCATGAATTCATTAATGGAGAATGCAGTTGTGGAGAAAAACATGACTGTGAATATGTAGATGGCAAATGTGAATGTGGTGCATTCTTAGTCTTAAAGGATGTGGCTTCAATAAATGAATATTTAGATATTAATGGATTTGTATCTTATGAATATTCTAGAGTTATTACATTTAGTGAAGTTGTATTATTAGAAGAAACTACACAAGCAACACAAAACGGTGAAACATATGATGTTCATAAAGTAATTGAAAAACTTAATGAAGAGGGAGAATATGTTATAGAAGAAACTGATTCAAGTGAACCAAAGGAATCGTTTAAAATTGATTTACAATTATTAGAAGAATATTTTGAAACAGTAACAGTGGATAATAATATTTTAGAAGGATTAGTTATAGATGGTTATTCTGATGCAGTTTTAGGATATCTTGCTGAAAACATTAATGTTAAAGTTGAACTTACTCAAAACTTAAAAGTATCATATATATTGATTTC
>CAZHQU010000185.1:3469-4211 GCA_964534245.1 uncultured Coprobacillus sp. | reverse complement strand
AAGGAGATATATTATAGGTATTTTATACAGGTATTATATAATAAATCTTTCTTTGAGCAGTATCAAGAATACGAGCTAATATTTTATTATTTGTGGTATTTATTGATACGTATATAGAATAACGTATGAATAAATATTACAAACTAGGGTATTAGTTTTTTATATTTATTTTGTATTCTATTTTGTAATTAAGTCAAGTAATTGGCTTTTTTTAATACCCTTAATTACAGATAGTAAAGTAATTTAAATTATTAGTTTAAGAAAAGGAGATCATTATGAAAAAATTATTTGCTTTATTAATTATGTTATTATCATTATTTGTAGTTGTTGGTTGTGCTAAAGACGCTACATTAAAATTTGAAAAGGCTAGCGTTATCGTTAACGTTGGTGAAGAATTTGAATTAAAACCTGTTGTTGAAAATGTTGATGGTGAATTTACTGTATCTTACACAGTTGACACTGAAGGTGTTGTTGAAGACAAAGGCAATAATAAATTTGCAGCTGTTAAAGCTGGTCAAGTTACAATTACTGGTATTGTAGTTGATAATGAAGAAGCTACTGCTCAAGTTAAAGTCACTGTTAAAGAAGTAGAACATGTTCATAATTTCGTTGATGGTAAATGTGAATGTGGTGAAGAAGAAAAAGTTGAAGCAAACTTTGATGATGAATTAATCGAAAAAGGCAAATTAATCGTTGCTACATCAACTGACTATGCTCCATATGAATTCATTGACTTAACTAA
>CAZHQU010000185.1:0-3369 GCA_964534245.1 uncultured Coprobacillus sp. | reverse complement strand
TTAATGACAGCAGTTAATGAAGTTATCAAAGAAGTTTTCGAACAAAACTTATACGTTGTATGGATGGAAGAAGCAGCTGAATTATTTGCTGACTTAGGTGATAACGCTGGTGAAATTATTCCTGAAGAAGAAGTTGAATATGAAGATGAATTAATCGAAAAAGGCAAACTAATCGTTGCTACATCAACTGACTATGCTCCATATGAATTCATTGACTTAACTAAGGAAGGTCAAGACAAATTCGTAGGTGCTGATATGACTTTAGCTAGATATGTTGCTGATAAATTAGGATTAGAACTTGAAATTAAATCAATGAACTTTGACGTAGTATTAACTGCATTAGATTCTGATAAAGCTGACTTGGCTATTTCTGGATTTACATATTCAGATTCAAGAGCAGCTTCTTACTTATTCTCTGATTCATATTTCTTAGAAGGTGAAGGCGATCAAATCATCGTCACAACAAAAGAAAATGCATCTAAATATACAAGCTTAGAAGATTTCAATAAACCAGAAGTTAAGATTGCTGCACAAGCTGCATCAATTCAAAAAGATTTAGTAGTTGCACAACTTCCAAATGCAACATTAGTTGAAATTACAGATTTACAAAACGCTTTAACAGCTTTAGAAGCTGGTACATATGATGCAGTTGCAATGAGCTACAATGGTGCAAGTTCTGCAGTAGCTGTTAAGACTACATTACAAATCGTTGAAAATGTTAAATTTGAACAAGAAGATAGTAACTTATATGTATTAACTGCTAAAAACAATGAAGATTTAATGACAGCAGTTAATGAAGTTATCAAAGAAGTTTTCGAACAAAACTTATACGGTGTATGGATGGAAGAAGCAGCTGAATTATTTGCTGACTTAGGCGATAACGCTGGTGAAATTATTCCTGAATAATTGTTCATAAATAATAAAATAGCTTGTTAAATATATAAAAAACAAGACTGCAGAGTTTTCTGCGGTTTTGTTATGAGAGGAGCAAAAAATGAAAAAGAAGTTTATAATACTTTTTGTTATCATGTTATTAATTCCATTTGTATCTCAAATAAAAATTAATGCTGATAGTGAAAATAATGATACTGCTAAAACATCATATAATTTAAATGTTGAAAGTGGTGAAGGCGTAAATATCACAATTACTAATAGAGATACTGGGGAAGAACTAGAAAATGGATTCTCATTTACTGAAAAAACACCTGTTAGTATAAATGCTGAAGTTGAAGATGGCTATAGAATTATTTTATGGACTATTAAATATAAAAAATTAACTAATGCACAAGAAGTGCATGTCGTACAAAAAACTAATTCATTAACTGAATTTAAATTTTCTCCTGCACAAAGTTATACTGTATATATTCACTCAGCAAAAGAAGAAAATTATGGTGTTGTTGTTCTAAATAAAGTTAATAATTATGTTATGAAATTCCAAGAAGTTGAAAATGGAGGATTAATAGATTTCCCATCAACGAATGGTAAAGGAATAGGATTATATAAAACTTTATTAAAAATTACTGAAGAAGATTTTGTTGAATATGATAATACTGGTGTTTATGAAGATTTAATAGTTTATGCAGAATATGATAGAGAAGCGACTACTGTTTGGACAATTTTTAAAGATTATTATCCAATGTTCTTTAAAGGTTTAGGTAAAACATTATTATTCTCTGTAATTGCTGTATTCTTATCATTATTCTTAGGTACTGCAGTATGTTTATTAAAGATGAGTGATGTCAAAATTATTAATTTTATTGCATCTGCATATATTGAAATAATTCGTGGTGTCCCACTATTATTACAACTATTAATTATTTATACAATTTTACCTAATATGAATTATGGTACTTTCTTTACAACAGAAGTTATCGCATGTTTATTATCATTATTTATTAATAGTAGTGCATATGTTGCTGAAATATTTAGATCTGGTATTCAAGCTGTTGATAAAGGTCAAACTGAAGCTGCAAGAGCACTTGGTTTATCTAAGTGGCAAACTTTAATTAAAGTTGTTATACCTCAAGGTATCAAAAACTGTTTACCATCAATTGGTAATGAATTAATTATGGTTATTAAAGAAACATCTCTTGCATCATCAGTTAATGCCGCAATCGGAGAACTAATGTCAGTGCAAAGTCAAATTAAGGCTGACTCATACATCGTATTAGAACCATTTATTATTATCGCAATAATGTACTTTATTGTAACATTCACTTTATCTAAAGTAGTGAGACTAATAGAAAGGAGACTTGAAACACATGATTAAAGTAACTAATCTACATAAATCTTTTGGTCAAAACCATGTATTAACTGGAATTGATGAAGAGATTAGAGAAGGAGAAGTTGTATCAATTATTGGTCCATCTGGATCTGGTAAGTCTACATTTCTAAGATGTCTTAATTTATTAGAAACTCCTAATGAAGGAATTATTGAATTTGATGGTGAAGTAATCTATGTTCGTGAAGCATATGGAATTAAAGAAGAAATAAAGAAATTAAAACAAGAAAAAAATAATTATTCTTCTTCAGAATATAAAGAAAAAATGAAATCATTAAAGAAGCTTTATCTTAACAAATGGTTAGTTGATTATAAACGTGAACGTAAATTCAATAAAGAAATAAACAAACATAGACAAAAAATAGGTATGGTTTTCCAACACTTCAATGTGTTTAATAATTTATCTGTTTTAGAAAACATAACTTTAGCTCCAAAACTTATTCATGGAGAATCAAAAGAAGTTGCATCTGAAACTGCTATTAAGCTTTTAAAAATGGTAGGTCTTGAAGAAAAAGTAAATGAATTTCCTAGAAAATTATCAGGGGGACAAAAACAAAGATTAGCAATTGTTAGAGCTCTAGCAATGAATCCAAAAGTAATGCTTTTTGATGAACCAACATCAGCTTTAGATCCTGAAATGGTAAAAGGTGTACTTGATGTAATCAAAAATGTTGCTAAATCTGGTATGACAGTTGTAATTGTTACCCATGAAATGGGATTTGCTAAAGAGATAAGCGATAGAATTTTATTTATGGATGAAGGTAAAATACTAGAAAGTGGAACTCCTCAAGAAGTATTTGATAATCCTAAAAACGAAAGAACAAAAGCATTCTTGAGTAGTGTTTTATAATTTAAATAAATAATAAAAAAAACGAGGTTTTCCTCGTTTTTTATTTGAAAATTATAAAATAAAAAAGTCGTATTTTACGACTCTTTTATTTTGCAGCTTGGATTATTAACAATATTAAACCTAAAACAGTTACACCAACTGTAAGAATTGCTAATAATAAAGCCATAAATTTTCCTGATTTTGTTTGACTAGGACTTTTAGTGATTTCAACTTCTTTACCACCATCTAATCTAGTTCT
>CAZHQU010000184.1:0-4232 GCA_964534245.1 uncultured Coprobacillus sp. | reverse complement strand
GGTGGTTATTATGGGCAAAATGATTTGGGACAAATCCTGGTCTGAATTGATAGAAGAAAGAGTAGAACAATTATATGGATTAACTGGGAATATGGCTGATGTTAATCAAATGTATAAAGCTGTTTCAACAGCAGTTAATGATGTGCTACGTGCTAAACGTAAAGCATTTAATACTAAAGTTAGAACGCAAAAGCAAAAAAGAGTTTACTATCTATCAATGGAATTCTTAATGGGTAAGTCTTTAAAAAATAATGTTTATAATTTAGGTCAATATGACGTAATAAATGAAGCTTTAAAAGCATATGATATGACGTTAGAAGATTTATATGAACAAGAACCAGATGCAGCATTAGGAAATGGTGGATTAGGACGTTTAGGTGCATGCTACTTAGACTCATTATCTAATCTTAATCTTCCAGCAATGGGATTTTCTTTACGTTATGAATATGGTTTATTTAAACAAAAAATTGTTGATGGATATCAAACAGAACTTCCCGATATTTGGCTTCCAGGAGGAGAAGTTTGGCTTGCTAAGAGAAGAGATAAGACTTTCAACATTAAGTTTGATGGTTGGGTAGAAGAAAAGAATATCGATGGAAAAGTAGTTTATGATTACAGAGATTATAATGAAATCGAAGCAGTTCCATATGATATGATGGTTAGTGGTAGAAATGGTGAGGCAATTAGTGTATTACGTCTTTGGAGAAGTCGTAACATAAAGAAATTTGACTTACACTCATTCTCTCAAGGCGACTACTTAAGAGCTACTCAAGATTATAATGATGCTGAATTAATCACAAAAGTTTTATACCCTTCTGATGATCATTATCAAGGTAAGACTTTAAGATTAAAACAACAATATTTCTTATGTAGTGCTTCAATACAAAATATCGTAGCTGATCATATTCATTATTATGGTGATATCAAAAAATTTGATAAATATGCTGTTATCCATATTAATGATACTCATCCAGCACTTGCTATACCAGAACTTATGAGATTATTAATGGATGTACATGGTTTATCATTTGATGAAGCCTGGAAGATAGTAACCAACTGTGTATGTTATACAAACCATACAGTTATGTCTGAAGCATTAGAAAGATGGAGTGAAGAACTAATTCAACGTAAACTTCCTCGTATCTATATGATTTTACAACAAATTAATCAAAGATTTATTGATGAAGCTAGATGTTTAGGTGTTTCTGAACATGAACTTCAAAACTTATTAGTAATTAATAATGGCGAAGTAAGAATGGCTAACCTTTGCGTAGTTGCTTCAATGAAGGTTAATGGTGTAAGTGGATTACACTCACAAATTCTAAAAGATACATTATTTAATGGTTACTATAAGATTTATCCAGATAGATTTGTTAACGTAACAAATGGTATTGCATATAGAAGATGGTTATGTCAATCAAATCCAGAATTATGTGATTATTTAGATGAACTAATTGGACCTGAATATAGAGTAGATGCAAAACATTTAGAAAAACTACTAGACTATATTGAAGATGACAATGTATTAAATAAACTTGCTGAAATTAAGTATCAAAACAAATGTAAGTTTGCTAAATACTTATATAAGAAATTTGGTATTGTTGTAGATCCTAAAACAAGATTTGATGTTCAAGTTAAGAGATTACATGAATATAAGAGACAATTATTAAATGTATTAAAGATTGTTGCTTTAATTATTGAATTAGAAGAAAATCCAAACAAAGATGTTACCCCTCAAACTTTCATCTTTGGTGCAAAAGCGGCTTCATCTTATTATATTGCTAAAGATGTGATTCATTTAATTAACTCTATCTCTGCTGAAATTGCAAATCGTCCAGAGTTGAGAGAAAAAATCAATGTAGTGTTTGTTGAAGATTATAATGTTACTTCTGCTGAAGTATTAATCCCAGCAAGTGAAATTAGCGAACAAATATCTCTTGCTGGAAAAGAAGCTAGTGGAACTGGTAATATGAAATTCATGATTAATGGAGCAGTTACTTTAGGTACACTTGATGGTGCTAACGTTGAGATTAATGAAGCAGTTGGTGATGAAAATATATTTATCTTTGGTATGAAGACACCTGATGTAAAAGCATTATGGGAAAGAGGATATTTTGCTGGTGATTATTATAATAATAATGAAAGAATTCGTAAAGTGTTAGATAGACTTGACCGCGGATTCAATGGTAAATCATTCTGGCATATTAAAGAATATTTAACAAAACGTTATCCAGTCGCTGATCCATTCATGTGCTTAGCTGATTTCAATAATTATATGGCTACTTATTATAGATTAGATCAAACTTATAGAAATCAAAGAAAATGGAATCAAATGTCATTAGTTAATATTGCAAAAGCAGGTATATTCTCATCAGACAGAAGTATCATGGAATATGCTAACAATATTTGGGATATTAAACCAGTTGAATAATTGAAATGAAAAAGGATATATTATTTAATCCTTCATTTGAAAAGTATAAAAAACCAGTTGGAGCTGTAAAAGCATTAGAAACTTTTACACTTGATTTATACATTAATAAAAACTTCAATATATATGATTTAAAGCTAGTTCTTTATAATGATAATGGAGAAGTTGGAAAATTTAATTTATATTACTCACATACAGATGAGTATTATAACATCTATAAAGTAGATTTAAAGATTGATGAACCTTATATCTATTGGTATTACTTTGAATTTAATGATTGTTATGGAAAACATTATATTGGTTCAAGTAAAACTTTAGATGCTGTTTTAGTAGATTATAATGTTCAAGGATTTCAAATAAATGTGTATACACCATTTAAATCAAATTTATCTTGGTACAAAGGTAAAATAATGTATCAAATAATGGTTGATAGATTCTGTAAAGCTGGAAATAATCAAATGAAAGAGGTTGGAACTTTACATGAGGTATGGAGTGAATGTCCTAACTATAAACCTGTAAATGGAAAAATCTTAAATAATGATTTCTTTGGTGGAGATTTAAAGGGTATAACTAGTAAAATAGAATACCTAAAGAACCTTAATGTTGGTGTGCTATACTTAAATCCAATATTCCTATCTCCATCTAATCATAAATATAATACATCAGATTATTTAACAATTGATCCAATGTTTGGTACAGAAAATGATTTAAGAGAATTGATTAATGAACTTAATAAAAATGGAATTCAATTAATTCTTGATGGTGTATTTAATCACACAGGCGATGACAGTATTTACTTTAATAAGTATGGTAACTTTGAATGTATCGGAGCTTATCAATCAAAAAAATCTGAATATTACAATTGGTATAAGTTTACTAAATACCCTAACAAGTATGAGTCTTGGTGGGGTATTGATACTCTACCAGCAGTAAATCAAACTTCTGGTTTTAAAGACTTTATCACAAATGAAGTAATAAAGAAATGGAATTCATTTGGAATAAATGGATATAGATTAGATGTTGTTGATGAAATTAATGAAACATTTTTAAAAGAAATTTGTAAGGCAATCAAATCTACAAATAAAGATAATCTAATTATAGGTGAAGTATGGGAAGATGCTTCTAATAAAATAGCTTATAATAAAAGAAGAACATATTTTAATGGATTAGAACTAGATTCTGTTATGAATTATCCTGTTAAAAATGCAATTATAGATTATTTAAAGAATTGTAATGGATATCGATTAGTACACACTATGAGAGAGTTAATAAATAACTATCCAAAACATGTACTAGATTCACTAATGAACATTTTATCAACACATGATACAGTAAGAATATTAACCGAGTTTTCAAAAGTAAATTATAATACATTATCGCTAGATGAAAGAGCTAGTTTTAAGCTAAGTACAAATGAATATTATGTGGCAAGAAGTAAACTAAAGATGGCCGCAATCCTTCTATATACATTACCTGGTGTACCATGTATATATTATGGAGATGAAGCAGGAGTTGAAGGATTTAAAGATCCATTCTGTAGAAGAACAATGCCATGGGATAATATAGATAATGATATTAATTCTTTTTATAAGAAACTTGGAAAAATAAGAAATAATAAAGTGTTTGTTGATGGCGAGTATAATGAAATTTTCTATGATGAAGGTGTTTATGCATTCTCTAGAACAAAAGGAAAAGATAAGATTATTACAATTATAAATAATAGTAAATATGATTACAATTTTGATATTTTATCAGGAAAAGATTTATTAAATGATGAGATAATTAAAGATTATACAGTTATCTA
>CAZHQU010000183.1:0-4272 GCA_964534245.1 uncultured Coprobacillus sp. | reverse complement strand
GTATTCGTCCTTGCGATTTTAGCGTTCATTATGTGGAAGAGTATTGATATAATCGAAAAATATCTTACTAAGAAATTAAGAAACTCGTAGCTTTAAAATTTATTAATAAAAATATAATTTAATCTTGAAAAAATTGTAAGAATATAGTATAATATATACAAATTTAAGAAGATAGTTTTGATAGGCTAAGAGACTATTATGTATTATATCGCTGTACGTATATTATTCGTATTATATTAATTATTGGTTTTCTAGTCTAAAGAGACTAGAAACTTTTTTTATGAGGTGAGATCATGAAGGGATTATTAACATTAAACACATTATCAGTTGAAAAAATTCAAGAAATCATTGACCGCGCCGAAGAATTCAAACAAGGGTATCAACTTTCATTCTCTAATAAGAAGGTTGCTACCCTATTTTTTGAAAATTCTACGCGTACACATTATTCATTCCATTGCGCATTAGTTAATTTAGGCATTAATGTTATCGATATTAATACTCAAGGAAGTAGTGTGGCTAAGGGGGAAACACTATATGACACAATTAGAACATTAGAATCTTTAGGTGTTGATGGTGTAGTTATTAGACATAGTAAAGATGAATATTTTAAAGAATTAGAAAATATTAAAATTCCAATCTTTAATGGTGGAGATGGTAAGAGTAATCATCCAACTCAATCATTATTAGATTTATTAACTATTTATGAAGAATTTGGAAAATTTGAAGGATTAAAATGTTGTATCGTAGGTGATATTGCTCACTCAAGAGTTGCTCATACAAACATTGATGTTATGAAACGATTAGGTATGGAAGTATATATTTCTGGACCAGAAGAGTTTAATGACAATTCAGCAACTTATATACCTTTGGATGAAGCAATTGAAACTATGGATATTATAATGCTTTTAAGAGTTCAATTTGAACGTCATACTCAAGGTATGTCAATGTCAATTGAAGAATACCATCAAAAATATGGTTTAACAGTTGAAAGAATGAATAGAATGCCTGAAAAATCTATCATTATGCATCCAGCTCCAATCAATCGTGGTGTAGAAATTGCTGATGAATGTGCTGAATGTGAGAAGAGTAGAATTTACAAACAAATGACTAATGGTGTGTTTGTAAGAATGGCAGTAGTATCAAAGGTATTTGAAGGTACTCTATAATGATTGTTATTAAAAATGGCTTTATCATAGAAAATAATAAACTTGTTAATAAAGATATTCTCATTAAAGATAATATTATTGCTAAAATTAGTGATACTATTTCAAGTGAAGAATATTCTTTAGATAACGTAGAAGTAATAGATGCAAAAGGATGTATCGTAATGCCAGGAGCTGTTGATGTTCATGTGCATTTACGAGAACCAGGATTTGCTAAGAAAGAAACTGTAAAAACAGGATCACTTTCTTCAGCAAAAGGTGGAGTGACTACTATTATGTCTATGCCTAACTTAAATCCTTGTCCAGACGATGTAGATTCAATCAACTTACAACTTGATATTATAAATAAAGATGCAGTTGTTAATGTATATCCTTTTGGCTCAGTTACTGTTGATGAAAAGGATATGGAACTAGCTGATATAGATAAATTCCATCATATGGTAAAAGCTATTTCTGATGATGGTCGAGGAGTTAATAATATTAAATTATTAAGAGAAGCGATGAAGCTTGCTAAGAAGTATGATTTAGTTATCGCATCTCATGCTGAAGATAATAATTATGGATTAGCACCAGAAGGTGAATATGTTGCTGTGAGAAGAGAAATTGAACTTGCTAAAGAAATTGGATGTAAATATCATTTCTGCCATATGTCAACAAAAGAATCTTTTGATGCTATTAGAAAAGCAAAAGCTGAAGGTTATACAAACATAACATGTGAGATTGCTCCTCATCACTTAGTGATGAATTCAAATGATATAAAAAATGCTAACTGGAAAATGAATCCTCCGTTAAGAGAAGAAGTTGATAGATTAGCAACAGTTGAAGCCCTACTTGATGGAACATGTGATGTTATTGCTAGTGATCATGCTCCTCACACTGAAGAGGAGAAATCAAGAAAATACGATGAATGTCCAAATGGTATTATTGGATTAGAAACTATGATACCAATTATATATACAAACTTTGTAAAAAATGAATTAATTTCATTAGATAAATTCTTAGACTTATTAGTTTATAATCCAATTAAAATATTTAAACTTCCAGAAAGAAAGTTAGAAGTTGGTTATGCGGCTGATATAACTTGTATAGATATAGAGAATGCCCATGTTTATACAAAAGATGAAATATTATCTATGGGTAAAAACACACCATTTATCGGTAATGAGTATTATGGCTTTACAAAATACACATTAGTAAATGGTAAAGTTGTATACAAAAAAGACTAATACACAAATATAACATATAAACATAAATTATATACAGTTTATAGACAAGAGGTAAAAGAATGAAAAAAGATAGAAAACTTGTATTAGAAAACGGTAAAGTTTTTGAAGGCTATGGTTTCGGAGGAACTAAGCAAGTAATCAATGAATTAGTTTTTAATACTAGTGTAGTTGGTTATCAAGAAATATTATCTGATCCAAAAAACTATGAAAAAGTAATGTGCTTAACATATCCAGTAATTGGTAACTATGGTTTAAATGATACTGATTTTGAATCAAAAGGTTTAACTGTTTCTGGACTTATAGTTAGAGAATATAATGATATACCATCAAACTTCAGATTTACTTATGAATTAAGTGAAGTTATGAGTGAAAATGACATTCCTGGTATATATGATGTTGATACAAGAGAAATCACAAGATTAGTGCGTGAAGAAGGCGTTATGAAAGCTATGATTTGTGATATTGATAAACCATTAGATGAAGCTTTAAAAGAAATTAATGAATATGCTCTTGCTGAAAGAGTTATTGATGAAGTATCATCTAAAAAGGTATGGTACTCTCGTACAACAAATCCGTTATACACTGTTGTGGCAATTGACTGTGGAATTAAGAAAAGTTTAGTTAATATTTTAAATATAATTGGTTGTAATGTAGTTGTTGTTCCAAATACAATAACAAAAGAACAATTATTAAAATATAAACCAAATGGTTTATTAATTTCTGATGGTCCTGGAAATCCAGAAAAATCAGTAGAAGTTGTTGAATTAATTAATGCAATGAAAGGTATAGTTCCTATTTGTGGAATCGGAACTGGTATGTCATTAGTTGGTTTAGCATATGGAGCTAAAGTAGTGAAACAAAAAGTAGGTCACAATGGTAGCAATTATCCTGTTAAAGATGTTAAGACAGGTAAGATTGAAATCACATCTCAAAATGATTTATATACATTAGATGATGCTTCATTAAAAGAAACAAGTTTAAAAGTTACTCATCAAAATGTTATAGATAATAAAGTAAAAGGTGTATTTGATAAAGCAAATAATGTTATTGCTATCGAATACAACTTAGCAATGGAAGAATGTCAAGAAAATCCATTCTTAATTAAATTTTTAGATTTAATGAAAAAAGCAGGGAGGAATAAATAATGCCAAAAAGAACTGATATTAAGAAAATAATGGTTATTGGTTCTGGTCCTATTGTTATTGGACAAGCTGCAGAGTTTGACTATGCTGGTACACAAGCATGTTTAGCTTTAAAAGAAGAAGGTTATGAAATTATTCTTGTTAACTCTAATCCTGCAACAATCATGACTGACACTAATATTGCTGATAAAGTGTATATGGAGCCATTAGATTTAGAAAACGTTGCTAAGATTATTAGATTTGAACGTCCTGATGGATTAGTTTGTTCATTAGGCGGTCAAACAGGTTTAAATCTAGGTATGCAATTATTCAAAAAAGGCATTTTAGAAGAATGTCAAGTTGAATTATTAGGTACTACAGCTGAAGCTATTGAAAAAGCTGAAGATAGAGATTTATTCAAGAAATTATGTATTGAATTAAAAGAACCAATTATCGAGTCTAAAATTGCTAATACAATTGAAGAAACAGTTGAAGCTGCTAATGAAATTGGTTATCCTATCATCTTAAGACCTGCTTTCACATTAGGTGGAACTGGTGGTGGATTTGCTGATAACGAAAAAGAATTATTATCACTTGCTAAAAATGCTTTAAAACTTTCTCCTGTATCTCAAGTTCTTGTTGAGAAATCTATTAAAGGTTTCAAAGAAATCGAATTCGAAGTTATGAGAGATAAGAATGGAACAGCTATTTCAATTTGTTCAATGGAAAACATTGACCCAGTTGGTGTTCACACAGGTGACT
>CAZHQU010000182.1:0-4282 GCA_964534245.1 uncultured Coprobacillus sp. | reverse complement strand
TTTTTAACTCTTCTAGGAAATTTTCATTAATCATAATAGTGTTTATTGTGTCATTATCTACTCTAAAAATAAAGCTTCTTAAGATTGAAACAAGAGAATATTTCATATCATTGATTGATTTTTTTGTTTTAAATAAGTTCATAAATCTAAATAAATTAATAATACTAACCACATCTTCACCTTCAATAAAATCTTTATCTTTGTGAATCATTAGTGGAATTCCCATCATTTCAAATATTCTTTTGTAAAAATCGAAATCAGTTTTTACAGGTGCTAAGATGCAAAAATCTTTATAAGTAACATCACGTAATTTGTCACCATCTAACACTTTATAGCCCGAGCTGATTTTATCAATAATATCATTAGCAATAATAATTGCTTCAGCTTCTTTATTACCATATTGCAATCTTTCAACTTCATCTTTTGTATATGTATATATCTCGAAATCGTTGTTATGATCTTTGTATTTACTATATTTTTTGTTACCAAAAATTAACGCATGACCATCATTATAATCAGCTCCACCAAGTTTTAAATCCATTACTTTATTAAATATTAGATTGATATTACATAGAACTTCTTCTCTCGATCTAAAGTTTTTAGCAAGTTCAATCACTCTATTATCATTAGTATCTTTCTTATATTCTAGATATTTATCACTGAAAATATCAGGATTAGCATTTCTGAATCTATATATAGACTGCTTAATATCTCCTACCATATAGATATTATTATCGCCTATCAAATTAATCAAATCTTCTTGAACATCTGACGTATCTTGATATTCATCGACCATTATTTCACTAATACTTTCCGACATTTCTTTTCTTATTTCAGCATTTTCTCTAAATAGTTTTATCGCAAGTTTCGCTATATCCATGAATGAATATGTATTATTTTGTTCTTTATAATCAGATATTCTTTTATTAAATTCATTTATTATTTCTATGATTTTTAATACTAATTTCTTTTGTTCTAACAATAATTCAATTTGCTTGTTCGTGTCAGTTAATACAATATGTTCACGTGTTTGGTCTAACATACCTTTGCATTTTGCTTTTTGTTCATTTAATATTTTAAGTAAAGATTCTTCTGTCTTTTTACTTGGCAACTTTCTTCCAAGTTTTGCATTTTTAAGTTCATCAAGAGTTTTAGCTTCAAAGAATTCTTTATAGTTTTCTTCAATTTTTTCAACACCCTCTTGATACAAACTATCAGTAGATAGATTTTTTAACATTTTTATCGTTTCTTTAATATATTTAATTCTGGCAAAAATACTTTCAATATATTCTCTTTCTATCTCTTTTAGTTTTTCTTCATTCAAGAATTTACTAGCATATTCGCTTAAGTATTTATTTCTATCAGATAGTAAATCAAATGTTGCATCTAAATCAATTAATTCTTCTTTTAGTTTACCATCATCCTTAAGACAAAAATATTCTATTAAATGATTAAAATCATCATCATTCGCAGCGTAATATTCCTTAAAAAGAGAATTCATGACATCATTTTTAACAATCTTTAATAATGCTTCATCACATTTACTTATGTTTTTTTCGACTCCTAAAATGTAATGATATTTTTTTACAAGTTCTAAAGCAAAACTGTCAAACGTTTGAATATTTGCTTGATCAACATATTCATATTCATCAATAAGCTTAGTATTTCCTCGTTTTATTTCATCTTCAATTTTAGAACGAATTCTTTCTTTCATTTCTGCCGCAGCAGCTTTTGTGAAAGTAAGAATAATCAAACTCTTTAATGGAATTCCTTCTTTAAGCTTGATTAGAACACGTTCAGATAGAACTGCAGTTTTACCGCTGCCAGCCCCAGCGCTAACTAAAATGTTTTTACCATCATCTGTAATAGCATCCCATTGCTCATCTGTCCATAATGAATCTTCAGGTTTTTTGACATGTTTAGTTGTTATATCTTTGAAATTAAGATTCATTATTTTGCCTCCTTAAAATCATTCAAAAAGCTCAAATCATCGGGAATTCCTTTCTTTTCGACATCATATTGCTTTTTAAAACAAATATCTTTATATTTACAGTATTCACAGTTGCATTTACTCACAAACAAAGGTTCAACGTTAAATTCGCAATTTTCTAGTTTATCTATTATTTCGTCAATTTTTTTATCAACTAGATTCATCAAGTTTTCATATTGATCATTACTAATAATTCTAGAAAAGGTATCACTATGTAATCCTCCACCATTTACAAACTTAACTCCTTTAAGATATGTTCCATCCTTTACATTATTATCTACGCTACGCATAATATTCATATCAGAATTTGTATATCCATCATATTTAAAGAACTCACGAAGCATTTCGTCATAAGATTTATTCTTTTCTTTGTCAAATTTTTTATTCGGTATAATATGAGATAAATATCCTCCCCCAAATTTCACTTTGTTTTTGCCTCCTAATAATTTGTAATATATTAGAACTTGCAAATCTAAACCATAAAAAGTTTTTTTTAGGTCAAAACCTTTATCTCCAGTTTTGTAATCTATCACAACATTATATTTTTCACCATCAATAGTAGTTTCTAAAACTTTATCAATTGTCCCCTCAAGCACAAAATCATCTTTTAGTGCCTCTTCATAATCTTTTTCTAATGAGATAACTTTAAAACTAGAATTATCCATTGTTTCAAGTATGAACTCATAAATCTTTTCTATATATATTTTGTAAATGTTATTAAACAATTTAGATTCATTTGTTATTTCAATGTCCTTTGATTTATAGTAATTTGTTATTAGCTCATCAAAGTCGATTGTACAGCCTTTATGGTCATTAATGTAAGGTTCTAGAGCGTTCTTTAGCACATCATGTATTAACAAACCTATAAACAAAGTCTTTTCATTATATTCATCTTTAATAATTGGATCTATTTTTAATATTCTCTTCAAATAATATTGATAAGGGCAGCCAACATAATCATTAATTTTACTATAAGAAATCCTTGGATTTTTCATTATTTTTTCTTTTAGTTTTGGGTTATTTAATTTTATTTTATTTGAATATTGGTATTTCTTATATTCAAAATGTTTCTTTAAATCTTTAATATTTTCCCCAACAATATTATATTTCAAATAATCTTCATATTCTTTGTAATATTCAAGTTCTAATGCATCTTTAGAATAAGAAGTCGAATAGTCGAATTTAAAATCAACTATTTGAACTTTAAAATTATTCTTTAAATCAGTTATTATTGAACTTGGAATTAATTTACTATCAACACTTGATAATGAATACGATAAAAATACATTTTTAGTTCGACTAATCATATTCACAAACGATTTCTTTTCGTTTTTATTTTTATCAAATGTTGTATCTATACCTATTACAAGTTTATCATTATCATTTAGATAATCATTATCTTTCTTGATTGTCGGAATTTTATTTTGATTCACCCCAACAATAAATAAATATTCATTGTCAAAAATCAAATCATTGTAATCATTAATTACATTAACTTTATTTGTATTAATTTCTTCTAATAAACTATTAGTTTTTACTTTTGTGTTTTTAAATTTATATAATATATACTCTATAACATCACCGATTTTATATTTATAACCTACTAAATCGTTTATTATATCAATAGCATATTTACAAACATCAGATTTCAAGTGTTCTGGAACTATATATTTATCGATTTCTAGATCATTGTTTTTTACTAAATCATTATATAATTTTTTTACATCATTATATTCAAACAAATCAAACGAATCATTAAAGTTAAATGGGATATTATATAATTCAGAGTATTGATTGAATAAATTAGCATATCCTGAATCGCCATAATAAACGTAAATATCTGATAGATTAACTCCAATTGCAACTAGTTTAGCTATTTCATTAAGCACATAACTTGTTTCATTTTTTTGTGTTTTAAAACTATTTATAGTCAAGTTTTTTCCATTCGCTTTTTTGTTATATATAAAATCAATATTTTTATTTAAACTCTTTAGTTTTTTTATAGATAAATTAATATGATCATCATCAAAATAATAATCCAAAAACTTAATTTCATTATTTTTGAATAAATCAAATGATTCTTTATGTAAATTATCTCTATACATTAATAATTCTGTTATTTTGACATTGTTTGCGTATTCTTGTTTTTTTTCAATAATCTTTTCATCAACTAGTAAAGAACTATTAAGTTTGATAATGTTAGTAGATATTAAGTCTTTTTTATCATTACTTATATCTACAATAAAATTATAATCATAATATCCTCATGTATTTTTTATTAATTCATCTTTA
>CAZHQU010000181.1:0-4296 GCA_964534245.1 uncultured Coprobacillus sp. | reverse complement strand
CTTCGACAAAGCTGGCAGGTTTGCTGTGGCAGCACGTAACGCCTAAAGCTTTAAAAGGTGACCATTTTTCCGTAGGGCGGGGGCTTGCTCCCGCCGGTGGTTTTGCAATGCAAAACCACATCACCATAGGCGATTACCGGTTTATTTCCTTTCGGATAATCCGGAAATTGTACCAATTTCCGGCGGCGGGAGCAAGCCCCCGCCCTACAGTGGGATTTGGCGGTATGCGCGTATTTCGGTAGGATCCCCATCGTAGGGGACGGGTGTCCCGTCCCGCGGTAAAACGCGGCATTCTCAAATAGCGTCCGGCGAATTCGCATCTGGTATCGATTACCATGTCATTGCGAAGCCCAAAGGGCTGTGGCAATCTCCTGGTACTACTCACCGTCATGCACAGTGGAAACATAGCTTGTACCGGGAGATTGCCACGACCTTTCAGGTCTCGCAATGACATGATAATCGGTATGCAATGCGAATTCGCCGATATGGATATGAGAAATGCAGCGCCCTGCCGCGCGGACGGTTATTAACCGCCCCTACGGCGTGGACGGAAGTATTCTGCATCGAGTCAACCCATTGGGTTATCGCCAGCTGCTTCGGGACGGGGTACCCGTCCCCTGCGATGAAACGAACAGAATCTAATTTTCAACTTTCAACGAAAAGCCCCGCCGGGATTGTGTCCGGCGGGGGATTTGTTTTATTTCCAGGAAAGGCGGAAATAGTCCTGGGAGTTCATGGTCAGGGGGAGGGTTGCCAGGATCAGGCGCATGGGGAGGGGATAGGCATCCGGGACGTGGGCGACCCAGCTCAGGTCTTCACCCCGGGCCTGGGGCTGGATCTGCAGGATCGGCTCCATGCAGAACTTGGTGGTGAGAGCCTTTTTATCATAGGCATATACGCTGACCCTTCCGGGCTGGCCTTCCATTCGCTCACAATGTACCTGGAGCATCTCGTTGGACCATTGCAGAAATTCCTGGCCCTGGTACTGGTATACGGTGGCGATCTCCTTGCCCCCAAGGGCATCGGCCATAAAGGAATGCTGATGCATACCGGGAATATACAGCTCCCGGTAGACGATCTTTCCCTTGCCGTAGGTGATCTCCACATCGGTGCAGTCATCGTAATCGTAGCTGTAGCTGACAGCGCCCACGGCAGCATCGGTGCCGTCGGGCATTTTCTGGAAGATCAGCATTTTGAAGGAATGGGCAAAAGGGGCCGGCGGCGTGGGGATCCGGCAGCACTTTAAGATTTTGGGCATAATCTGGCTCCTTTCTGCCTTACAGCAACGTCATCAGAACAGCCATACACAGCTGCTGGGGCACTTCCCGGGCAAAGGTAAGGGTCGCTTCCCATTCCTGGCCGCCGGTGCCGGTGCGGCGATACTTTGCCAGCACCGGATAGACAAGGCGATTCCCCTCCCGGGCAAACCCGGCGTCGTAAACCTGTCCCACGCCCTCCCGCTCATTGCGGATCACGGGGTAGAGCGCATGGTCGCACTCTAAGTAGCTTTCCTTGGTGACGGAAAACAGCTTGTGCAAGCAAGCTTTTTGGGTGGGCTTTTCTTCGTCCTTGCACATATAAGGACAGATATGGTGGGGATACAGATTGGGGTCTTCCAGATAGGCAATGCCCTCCTCCATGCTCCAGGCGCTGCCCTGGAAGATCAGGTCTGCCCGGCAGGTAAAGCCCAGCTCTTCATACCGCCGCAGGGTACCCACCCGGGTCTGCTCCCCGCTGGGCAGGGTCTGAAAAAGGGCATGGGTGGTGGTGATCATGCCGCCACTGTCCACTTTGCTGCCGGTGATGCAATAGGTTATTTCCATAGTCTTCCCATCCTGTTACTTGTCATGGCGGATATAGGCCTGCAGCAGCTGCTCATAGGCCTTTTCCATCTCGGCTTTTCCTGCTGCGCCGCTGTCTTTTATACTGTCCAGATAGGAGAAGCTCAGCCGATTCCAGGTCAGCTTGAACGCAGTGCCGCAGCCCCGGTCAAAACAGTCTTCCTGAGGAAGCAGGCTTCTTCGGACCAGGGCTTCCATAATGCCGCTTTCTGCCAGCATCCGCAGCAGTGCCGTGGTTTCCTCGTCGCTCAGCTTTACCCGGCCCCCTACAATAAAGTAACTGAGCCCGGCTTCATCATAATAGATCCAATCCCGCAATTCCAGCTGGAGGCCATCGATACCTCTCAGGATCCGGCAGGAAGCGTTCAGACCGTATTGCAGCTCTGCAAGCACATCTTCATGCTGCATGGGATAGTCGTTCCCTCCTTTGAATGGATCAAGGAACGGGCCCAGGATGGCATGGATCTGGCGCATACATGTCGCCGCGGAGGAGGCGCTGCCAACATGTTCCTTCCACTGGTAGTCGCAGCTGATCTGCACGGTCTTGAACAGCAGCCGGGCTTTTTCGCCATCTGCACCGGACTGGGACTGGAAAACCCGATCCCGGCTCTCGCCCAGCATAAACAATACGCTCTGAATCCGATAGGCTGCGGCAAAGACCTTTTGCTCCGGGACACTAACGGTTCTTTCCAGGATCAGACAGGGCTTGCGCAGCAGGCTCCGGGCCGTCAGCTTCATCTCCTCTCCATCCTTCCACAGCCGGAAGCTGAGCCCTCCAAAGGCTGTGAACAGCAGGGTGTTTTTCATATCTTCCACTTCTGTAAAGCCGTTGTCAAACTCTACTTCGGCACTGGCGGCCGCAGCGCAGAAGGGGCATTCTTCGCTGATGGATTTGTCGTAGCGGTGGCCTTCGGCGCAGGTGACCAGATTCATTTTCGGCGCCGTCTGGGCTTCGGCAGCGCAGATGGGACACTCTCCCAAGGCTTCACCGAAATAATGGCCCTTTTCGCATTGCAGAACCTTTATGGAGGGCTTTGCGTCCAGCAGCACCGTTTCTCCATGTCCGGGCCTGGCACAGACAGGGCATCGAATGCCGCTGTAATAATGGCCCTTCTCACACTTCTTAACCTGCACTTTGGGCTCTGCTTCCAGCGGCTTTTTCCTTGCGCATTCCGGACACTCCGGGGTAATGACAGGGTCATACTTATGACCTGCACTGCAGACCATAAGCTTGGTTCCCTTAAATTGCACAGGCTTTTCTGCGGCGCAGATGGGGCATTCTCCCAAGCTTGCATCGTAGGAATGGCCCTTTTCGCACTGGATGACATGGATGGAGAACTCGAATTCCGATGCGGGGATGGTTTCCAGATCCGCCTTCTCCTGAGCGCAGATGGGGCATTCCTTCAGCTCCGGCTTATAGTAATGGCCCTTTTCGCACTGCTGTGTATATTCAAAGGTCGCCTTGGAGACCGTCTGCATCTGGGCCTGTTCCTGGGCACTGATCGTGCTCTCCTCCAGGGGCTTGGCTGCAGCGCAGATGGGGCACTCACCCAGACCGGCATCGTAATAGTGGCCGTTATCGCACTGGGTGATCAGCATGGAAGGCTCCATCTGGTCCACCGCCACGGTCTTATCTTCCTCTTCCATAGCAGCGCACTCCGGGCAGTCGGGAGTGATGGAACTGTCATAGATGTGGCCCTTTTCGCAGGTTACCAGATTGGTTACCGCCACAGGTACGGTCTCCATGGGCTTGGCGGCAGCACAAATGGGGCAGTCGCCGATGCTCCGGTCATAGTAGTGACCCTTCTCGCACTGGACGATCTGCATGGAGAAGTCCACGGGGACCGTCTTCATCTCATCGTCCATGGGGATGTTCTCCGTGATCAGCATGGAGGTTTCCATCTGAGCCACGGGAACCGTCTTCATGATGTCCTCCATGGCACACTCCGGGCAGGTCTGATGGATGGAGGCATCGTACAGGTGCCCTTCCCGGCATCTTACCATGGGGTATGTATCCGCTGCCTTTTCCGGTCTGGCTACCGCAGCCGCGCAGACAGGGCAGCCGCCCAGATTGCCGTCATAGTAATGCCCTCTGTCGCATTTGGCGATCTGAGAGGAGGGCGGGGCAACCGGCTCCACAGGAATCGTTTTCCAAGACCCCATAGCTGCACACTCCGGGCAGTCTTTGGAAGCGGATTTATCATAGAAATGTCCTTTTTTACATCTGGCAATTTCCATACAGGCACCTCATTTTTGGAATATTTTGTATGCGTGTGGATATATCGCTTCGCCGCAAGGCGATACTTCACTGCACCGCAACTTCACTTTTTAAAACTTCACTTGCCCGACAGGGCAAACTTAACTGGAATCTATTCTTAGCCTCGCACGAGGCACACTATCGATTCCACATGGGCACACCGGGGGAACAGATCCGCCGCCATGGCATTTTTTACTT
>CAZHQU010000180.1:0-4348 GCA_964534245.1 uncultured Coprobacillus sp. | reverse complement strand
TATAAACTCCTTTCTGAATACGCTTGCTATAAGTATATATTTATTATATGATAAATCTAGAATAAGATATTTAATATAAACAATAGTCTAGAAAAAATTAATGAAATGTGATACTATAATAGTGAAGTATAAATTAAATATTTATAAGGAGATTAAATGCTTATGGCTAAAACTGGTATTTGTGGAACAATGGAATCAAATGATTGTTTAATTACAGTGACTGAAGGAGAAGGGATATCTGTACAAATAAATAGTATTGTATATGATTTCTTTGGTGAAAACATTTTAAGTGTAATCATGGACACTTTAAAAGAATTAGGTGTTGATAATGTAAATGTTAGATGTGATGATAAAGGTGCATTAGATTATACTATTAAAGCAAGACTTACTACTGCTCTTGCTAGAATGGAGGGTAAAGATGCGTAGAAGTTTATTATTTATTCCTGGTAATAATCCAGGGATGGTTCAAAACTGTGAAGTGTTTGACAGTGATGCTGTAATTATTGACTTAGAAGATGCTGTTAGTATTACAGAAAAAGATAGTGCTAGAAATCTTGTGTCATCATTTTTAGCATCATTTACTCCAAATGTTGAAGTTGTTATTCGAATTAATGGTATGGATACACCTTTCTATGAAGCTGATTTAGACAAAATCGTTACTGATAAAATTGATGCTATTATGCTTCCTAAAGCACGTATTGAAGATGTTAAAAACTTAAACAACATCTTATCTAAATATGAAGAAGAAAGAAACCTTACTAAAAAAATCAAAATTATTCCTATTATCGAATTATGTATCTCTTTAATTGAAGTAGATGTGATTGCATCACTTGAACGTGTTGATGGCATTTTACTTGGTGCCGAAGATTTAAGTAAAGATTTAGAAGTAGTACGTACTAAAGAAGGTGAAGAAATTCAATATGCTAGATGCAGAATTGCAAATGCATGTAAAGCCTATAAAATTGATGCAATTGATACACCTTTCACTGATACAAATGATAAAGAAGGTTTATATAAAGATGCAAACCACTCAAAGAGATTGGGCATGAATGCGAAGAGTGCAATTCATCCAAATCAAATCGAAGTCATTAATGAAGTGTACTTACCAACTGAAAAAGAAATCATCTGGGCATTAAGAGTAGTAAAAGCTAAAGAAGAAGCATTTGCTAAAGGATTGGGTGTATTTAGTTTAGATGGTAAGATGGTAGATAAACCAGTAATTGAGAATGCTGAAAAAGTAATTCTTAAAGCTAAAAAATATAAAGTTATATAGGTGATTGATATGGCTGATATAATTAATAATACTAATTCAAACCAAAATCCAAACGAAAATTTAAATTTAGAAAAATTCGTTTCAAGTAATGATTATAAAAATTATGAAAGAAAATTAATAAGCGTTAAAGAAACATCTGAAAGTGTTGAATTTATTAATTCATTAGAAGAAGTATTTGATAAATATAATATTATTGATGGTATGACTTTATCTTTCCATCATCATTTAAGAAATGGTGATTATGTTCTTAATAACGTATTAGAAATAATCAAGAAAAGAGATTTAAAAAATATTTGTATTGCTGCAAGTTCAATCTTCCCAAATAACAAGCCAATGGCAGAATTAATAGTGAATAAAAACATTACAAAAATTCATACTAATTACCTAAATGGTGAAGTAAGTAAAGTTATAACTGAAGGTCATTTACAAGATAAATTATATATGTACACACATGGTGGAAGAGCATTAGCTATTGAACGCGGAGATATCGAAATCGATGTAGCAATTCTTGCGTGTCCAACTGTTGATAAAAACGGTAATGGAACAGGTAGAACTGGTCAAAGTGCTTGTGGGTCAATAGGTTATGCTTTAAGTGATGTGAAGTATGCTAAAAAGGTGGTATTAGTTACTGATAACTTAGTTGATAGTTTAGATGAATATGAAATCGAATCTAAATATGTTGATGGAGTATTAGTAGCAGATAAAATTGGTGATGCTAATGGTATCGTTTCAGGTACAACAAAAATCACCAAAGATCCAGTAGGATTAAAGATTGCTCGTGACACAGCAAGTCTTCTAGCAGAACTTGGATTAATCTATAACGGTTTCTCAATGCAAACAGGAGCAGGAGGAACAAGCCTTGCTACATGTGCATATTGTAAAGAATATATGAAGAAAAATAACATCAAAGCAAAATTTGCAACAGGCGGAATAACAGGATATTTTGTTGAGATGCTTGAAGAAGGATTAGTTGAAGAATTATATGACGTGCAATGTTTTGACTTAAAAGCAGTAGAATCATATAACAAAAATCCAAATCATCATGGAATGAGCGCATCATTCTACGCAAATCCATATGATGAAAACTGTATAGTAAACAAATTAGATTTTGTTATTTTAGGTGCAACTGAAATAGATAAAAACTTTAACGTAAACGTTACAACAGATTCACACGGAAACATAATTGGTGGAAGTGGTGGTCACGCAGATACGGCACATGGAGCAAATGTAACAGTCATCACAACAAACCTAGTAAAATCACGTATGCCAATAATCAAAGACAAAGTAACAACAATAACTACACCAGGAGAAGATATTGATGTACTAGTAACTGAACGCGGTATAGCAATAAATCCATTAAGAAAAGACTTACTAAAGAAATTAGAAAACACAAAACTAAATATTAAAACTATGGAAGAGTTAATGGCAATTAGTGAAAAACTAACAGGAAAACCAAAAGTACAAACACATAGTGATGAAGTTGTAGGGTATGTTATTTATCGAGATGGTAAAGTAATAGATTATATTTACAAAAAACAAATAAAATATAGACAAAAAACTCAGAATTAAATCTGAGTTTTTGTTTGTTAAAATATAATATCCAGTATTATTTTAATCTAGGATACTTGTAAAATTATTAAAAAGATTTTAATATTAATATTCAAAATTGATAGATAATAAAAAAATTGGTTAATTTTTTAAACATCCAATAGGTATTACAAAAACGCCATCTTCTCTTTTGTAACCATATTTAGTACCAGTAATTACTATTTTTAAATCTGGTAATCTTAATTTGCATTGTTTTTCTGATTCATTATACACTTTGATCAATCTTTCTATCTCACACAAATGCTTTGAACCTTCATCTATTTCTGATTCCCCAAGCTTGAATTCTATTAATGCATATCTTCCATCATTTAAATGTAAAACACAATCTGCTTCTAAGCCATATCTATCTCTATAATAAGAAACTCTACCATCGAAAGATTGTGAATAAATTTTTAAATCTCTTATACATAAAGACTCGAATAAAAAACCTAATGTTTTAAAGTCTCTATCAAAATATTCTGGTGATATACCCATCGCTGCAACAGCAATTGATGGATCAATCAAATTTCTTTTTTTAGATGATCGAATCACTGTTTTAGATCTTATAGCTGGACACCATGGTTCTATATCATTGATTATATATAATTTATTTAAATCTTCTAAATAAGAATAATATGTTGCTTCAGATAAATCATAATTTGCTGATACATCTCCATAAATAGTTTTTGTTTCAGCAAGTGTACAAATATTTCTGCTATACGATCTAATGATTGCTTGAGCAATCTGTGGATTTCTTTTTATATTAGAAATTCTACTAATATCTACTGAATAAGTTTGTACATATAAATCTTTTGCTACTTCTAGTTTTGCTTTATCACTTTTTAAATTAAGTGAGCGAGGCCAACCGCCTCTGCAAATAGCAAATATTAAATCATCAATTGTTAAATTCGAAATACAACCTTCAAAAAAATTAGGATTGTTAAATAAATCAATCAATGAAACTTCACCATTTGATTCCATAGATTCGTATAAACTCATTGGTAACATAGTAAGTCGTGATATTCGCATAGTACCTGTGTGAGGAGTATCAATATCTTGTGATGATGAACCTGTTAATATATACATTCCAACATCGCCTGTATCATCAATTGATTTTCTAATGGCTCCCCAAATTTTTGGTGCATCTTGCCACTCATCAAAAAGAATTGGTTTTTCTCCTTTTAAAAGTTTTGAAGGCATAGTATTTGCAACTTTTAATAATGATTCTCTATTATCTTCATCTTCGAATTCAATAATAGTATGTGAAAGTTGTTTTGCGGTTGTTGTTTTGCCACATCCTTTTGGACCAACAATTAAGGCCGCACCAAATGCTTCTAATTTTATTTTTAAAAGTTCATCAGTAATTCGTTTTTTATAATCCATAAAATCACCTCATATATTAGTATTATACATTATAATTTGAAAAATGTAAAGTATTTTATTAAAGAGATTTGAGGCATTTTATTAAAGAGATTTGAGGCGTTTTAT
>CAZHQU010000179.1:0-4418 GCA_964534245.1 uncultured Coprobacillus sp. | reverse complement strand
AGAAGTCTATTCACATGTAGAGAGAGTTTATAAAGAAATAATAGCTAATAAAGTACCTTTATCTAGATTAAATCCAACAATAAAACATGTGTTTGCAAAAAGCATTTCAAAAACACTTGATTTGGTTGAAAATCAGTTAGGTGAAACATATTTATAGAAATTGATGTGGTTATTTTGGGTTATGAAATAACCACTTTTATTACCCTTAAGGAGGAAATGGTATGGAATATTCATTACTTACTAAATATGAATTAATTAAAGAAGAATTGTTAAAAATTAAAAGTAAAAATCCCATAGAAATAGTAAAAGTTATTATGGAAAAAGAATATATAAATATGCATGGGCCAGAACATCATTTTCTTGATGGGGCTACCTTTATGGTTGCTTATTATAATGCGGGTGGAGTGATTGAAATAAAAAAAGCACTAGACCTTCTTCATGAACGAACAATCAAAATGCCTGGTGCTATGTGTGGTTATTGGGGAGTGTGTGGTTCGGTTACTTCAATTGGTGCTGCTTTATCGATTATTAATGAAACAACACCACTATCTAGTAATTCATATTATAAAGATAATATGGAATACACATCCGAAGTTATTAAACAAATGAGAGAAATAGGTGGACCTAGATGTTGTAAAAGGAATGCTTTTATTTCACTAAGTTATGCTATTTCATTTGTTAGAAAAAAATACGGAGTTGAAATGGATAATTGTGAAATAAAATGTGATTTTTTTGCTATAAATAAGCAATGCTTAAAAGCTAGATGTCCATTTTATAAATAATTTTTAATTTAAATTTTATATCTTTCAAGTGAGTCCTTTAGAGTTGAAATCATTTTATCAACAACTTCTTGAGGACTTATTATTTTAATGTGTTCTTGATATTGTAAGGCCCAGAAGAAGAAGGCTTTATCATCTGATTTTATTGTTGCGTAAAGTTTTTCATCATCTTTATAGATTCTTGCGTTATTACCAAACCAGTCTATTACATAAGTAATTGCGTTTGCATTTAATATTTCAACTTTTGCGAATATTACTTTTCCGCCAAACATATAAATATGATCATTGATGTGTTTAGTAATATCAAATTTTTCACCTAGTGTACTTACTTCTTTATATGGTTTTATATCTTCATCTAAAATTTTGATATTTGTCATATATTCAATACGGTAATTAGCGTGATTATCAAACCAATCAATATTACATAATAAATAATATTTATTAAAGTTATTAATTAAGAAGTAAGGAGAAACTTTGTAGCGATATCCGTCTCGTCTTTTTACTAATTTTCCTTCATCGTTATATGATAAATATTCGAAAGAGATTTTTTTCTTGGATTTTATTGCTTCGTTTATTTTCTCGATATTTAAGAATAAATCGATGTTTTCTAAGCGATTTATCTCTGTTGATTTATATAAATATGAGTAATCTTTTTGTTGGTATTTAGATAGTGTTTTGTATAATTTTTGACTTATTTCTTTAGCTCTTTTTCCTGAAATTGATTTAGAAGAATATAAGGCGTCAATTAAATATTTAATTTCGTTTTCATTAAATTCTCTATCTTTTAAATAATATCCGCCACGACTATTTTGTACAATGTCAAATCCATATTCTGTTAGTGTTTCAATTGTTGATCCGATTGTTTTTCTTTCAATTTCAAGTTGATATTTAGTTTTAAGTTTATTAATGATGTCTTTTTGAGTTAGAGGATGATTTTCATCACTATCTTCTTTTAAAATATCTAGTATACATAGTATTGCAGTTTTTTTTGTATATATCATTTTTATCACCTGTAAATATTATATATTATGTACATTTTTTTGTACATAGCAAATGCTAAAATATAAGTGTAAAAGATAGCAGAAGAGAATCTATTAAATAAATGTGAGGTAAAAGAAATGGAAGAGAAGACTTTTGAATCACTACTAGATGAAGTTAATATTAAATTTGAAGGTAAAATTACAAGTCATGATTTAACAATCATTAAAGATAAAATATTAGTACAATGTTCTAAATATATAGATATGTTACAAAATCAAAAAGATTTGTTTTATTACAATTATACAAAAAAGAGAAGAAAACCATCTTTAACAGCAGCTATTTTGTCCGCATTTATTCCAAATAATTATTATGGAACTTTATTTTGCAATGAAATTAAATATGGATTAGGACTCTATCAGCCTGAATTAAGTAATGACAATGTAATAATTCATATTTATAATTCAACTAATTCTTTAGATTCTGGGTTGATAAAGGAATATGTAAAAAAATACAATAATGATATATCAACAAAAAAATACATTATTATAATTTATAATTCAGACGAAAAGGGTAATCTTTATAGTTTATCACTTAAATTCATTTCATTAAATGGAGATAATTATGAATGTTGTTTTTATAAAATAAAGTGAAATGTAAGAAAAAAGAAGTTTGCTAGAAAATCTTAAATAAAATACTATCTTAAGATAATTTCTTAGGATAGTTTTATATTTACTGGTATTGTATTATTTTTTCTATAGATTTATAATTTATGTGTACTTATTAAAAGTGAAGTAAATATGTTTAAAAAGAAAAGATTGAAAATCTGTAAATGTATTGGTGATGTGATATATTCTTGAAAAGAAATAAAGAACTAGATAAAAATGAAATGAATTATCGGAATGATTTATTGCTAACTGAGGATGAAATTGGCAAAATAATTAATAAAACTTGAAGGAGTTATTTATAAAAAGTATTATAAAAAGCTAATACTGATGATGATTCTTGTTTTTTTAATTGGATGTAAAGGTAGGCGTAGTTATATGAAGTTTGAGTTATGGTCGATTTGGCATTTCTTATATATGTTATCACCATTTATTATGTTTGGTTTAATTTATTACTTTGTACGTAAGAAAAGTGATAAAGTAAAAAATATAGTTGGTGTTGTTTTAGGAAGTATATCAGTATTTATTTTAATTATTAGAAATATTGATATATATCTTCGTTCAGGATGGGGAGTAGAAGTGATTCCTTTGCAAGTATGTCATATTGGAAGTTTAATTGCAGGATTAGCTTTGATTTTTAAGAAGAAATGGTTGATTGCTACATCTGTTTGCTTTAATATGATTCCAGCATTTTTAGCAATGTTATTTGCTGATTCATTAGCTAATTATGATACTTTGTTAAAAATTAGGCCACAAACATATATATGGGGACATATATTTATAATTGTTTGTGCATTATATGGATTACTTGTTTTCTTGCCTAAATTTAATAAAAAAGATTTAATTCATTCAATTGTTTTTGTTGGAGTTATGTCTATGATTGCTATAATTTGTAATAGTGCATTTAGATCATTATTAAATTGGGAGCCAAATTATTTCTATTTATTTAATTATAAAGGTACTCCATTGAAGTTTTTATATCAAATTGTTCCTACATCTACTTATGGGTGGTTTACAATTAACTGGTTTTATACTTTAACGCTTATTGTTGTTTTTGTAGGTGTATTTATAGGTTTATTTTATTTATCAAAATTAATTGTAGATAAATTTAATAAAGAAGAAGTAATTGAAGAGTAATCTAACTATAAACCTTTCATATATTTTATATATGGAGGGTTTATTTTTTTATTTTTTGTTTGACTTTTATTATTTTCTTTGATAGAATTTTACCGAGTTAGCAAATGCTAACAATTATTTTTGAGTGGAGGTTAGCGATGGCTAACAAGATAGAAAAAGAGAAGAAGATTTCTTATTTAATGATAGATTTATATTGTAAGAAAAAACATAAGGTTAAAAAAAATTGTGTTTGTGAAAGTTGTTTAGAACTTAAACAATATGTGGCATTAAGGCTTGATAAATGTCCTTTTAAAGAAAATAAAACTTTTTGTTCTAATTGTAAAATTCATTGTTACAACAAAACAATGCAGTCTAGGATAAAAGATGTGATGCGTTTTTCTGGTCCAAGAATGATTTTTTATCATCCAATTTTAGCTATTAAGCATTTGATTTTAAGTGAAAGGGAGAAGAAGAATAATGGTAAAGAGTAGAGTTTTAAGAGTTATTTTAATTATAGTAGGTTTTATTTCGCTTGGTTTGGGTTTTGTTGGTGTAGTTTTACCAATTTTACCTACTGCTCCATTTTTGCTTTTGACTAGTTTTTGTTTTGTGAAATCAAGTGAAAGGTTTAATAAATGGTTTTTAAATACAAAAATTTATAAAAATCACATTGAAAATTTTGCTAAACATAAAGTTATGACTATTCAAGGAGAGTTAATTTTATTATTAGCTGTTTCTACAATGTTAATGACTTCAATGTATTTTATTAATAAGCCAGTTATGACAATTGTTTTTTCTTGTTTAATTTTCTTTAAATATTTATATTTTGTAGTTTCTGTTAAACCTGTTTCAAAAAAAGAGTATATGGCTATTAAAGGCG
>CAZHQU010000178.1:1576-4463 GCA_964534245.1 uncultured Coprobacillus sp. | reverse complement strand
TTTAAATATAGAATAATGTAAAATTATAATATAATTATAGAAAAAATGGGGCTTTAAAAAAATTAAAAAATGTGGTAAAATATATATACTAATAAAAAGCAATTTAAGGTGGTTATTATGCAAAGATATTTTATTTCAACTGAATATATTAAGAATAATTTTGCTTTAATTGAAGGTAAAGATTATCACCATATTAAAGACGTAATGAGAATGTGTTTAGGTGATAAAATTATTTTGCTTGATAACTCCAGTAAAGAGTATTTATGTGAAATTGTTGATTTAAATCAAAAAGTTTCATTAAATATTCTAGAAACAAAAGTTAATAATAATGAATTAAGTAGTAATATTACAATTGCCCAAGGATTAGTGCATAAGAATAAAATTGAAGAAGTTGTGAGAAGAATTGTTGAACTTGGAGCAACTTCATATGTTAATGTAATTATGGAAAGATGTAATATTAAACTTAAGTCAAAAGATGATTATAAATTTACAAGACTTGAAACTATTGTTAAAGAAGCTAGCGAACAATCTGAAAGAGGAAAAATGTTATCATTAAATGGTATTTTATCTTTTAAAGAATTTATAAATGATTCTAAAAAATATGATTATAAATTTGTATGTTATGAGGATGAAGGAAGAAGCAATTCAAATAGCATTTATAATTATACTGATGATTTAATGAATAAAAATATTTTAGTGTTAGTTGGTCCAGAAGGTGGAATAAGCCCAGCTGAAATAGCTTTATTAAAAGATAATGGATTTATAATGGTTGGACTTGGTAAAAGAATCTTAAGAACAGAAACTGCTCCTTTAATGATTATGAGTATTTTTTCTAGTTTACTAGATTACAAAGGTGAGTTACATGACTAGTTTAATAAATAATAAATTAAAAATTAATTTTATGTCTTTAGGATGCAAAGTTAATCTATATGAAACTATGGCCATTGTTAATAAATTTGTTGATAATGGTTTTGAATTAGTTGAATTTAATGAACAAAGTGATGTTACTATTATAAATACTTGTACAGTAACACAAACAAGCGATAGTAAAAGTAGAAAAATAATTAGACAAGCATGTAAGAACAATCCTGATGCAATTATTTGCGTTATGGGATGTTACTCTCAACTTAATGACAAGGAAGCGGAAAGCATGCCTAATGTAGATATTGTTATTGGTACATCTAATAGAACTAAAATATTTGACTTGGTTATTGAAAAGATAAATAATAAGTCAAAAGAAGTAATTAATAAATGTGAGGTTTATGATGATCTAAAGTGCTATGAAGAATTGAGTTTAGATCGTTACGATAATAAAACAAGAGCATTTGTAAAGATTCAAGATGGATGTGAAAATTTCTGTAGTTATTGTACTATTCCCTATTCAAGAGGTTTCTTTAGAAGCAGAAATAAAGATAATGTAATTAAAGAAATAAAGACTTTGACTGAATGTAACACTAAGGAAATTGTTTTAACAGGAATTAATACAGGTGCTTATGGTAAAGACTTTGAAAATTATAATTTATCACATTTATTACTTGATATAATTAAAGAAGTACCAAACTGCGGAAGAATTAGAATTTCTTCAATTGAAATAACTGAAGTTACTGATGAATTAATTAATACAATTAAAACGAATAAAAAGTATTTTTGTAATCATCTTCATATTCCATTACAAGGTGGAACTGATCATATTCTAAAGAAGATGAATCGAAAATATGATACTAAATATTATTTAGATAGAATAGAGTATGTACGAAAAGAATTGCCATTTGTAAATATTACTGCTGATATTCTATGTGGTTTTGATGGCGAAACTGATGAATTATTCAAAAGCGCTTATAACTTTATAGAAAAAATAGGCTTTGGTGAAACTCATATTTTCCCATATTCACCAAGAATTAAAACAAAGGCTTATGAAGAAAGTAAAAAAATAAACTTTAAAGATAGAGTGAATGGAAATGTTTTAAAAGAAAGAACAAGAAAACTTTTGAAACTTAATAAAATTAAGGCATTAGAATATAGAGAAAAGTTTATTAATCAAGATGTTTTAGTCTTGGTTGAAACAGTTTCTAATGGCGTTTGTTTTGGTCATACATCTAACTACTTACAAGTTTCATTCAAATCTGATTTTCATCAAGAAAATGATCTAGTAAGTGTTAGAATAATAAAAATTTCTTATCCTGTATGTGAAGGAGTGATAAATGATGTCAAATAATGGTTTTAGTAAATATAATTTTAAAGAATATATTTATAAAGGACTAGATTCTATTGGTTTTGAATCTCCAACTGAAATTCAAGAAAAAATTATTCCATTAGCATTAACTAATGTGAATATTATTGGAAAGAGTCAAACCGGTACAGGTAAGACTCATAGTTTTATATTACCGATACTTCAAAAACTCGATGAGAGTTTAGAAGAAGTCCAAGCAACAATTGTTGTCCCTACAAGAGAACTTGCTGGTCAAATCTTTGATGATTTCCAAGAAATAATTAAGCATTCTGATAAAAAAATCGATATTAGATTATTTGTTGGGGGAACAAATAGAAATACTGAAATCGATAGACTAAAGAAAAATCAACCTCAAATTGTTATTGGAACAATTGGAAAACTTAAAGACTTAGCAAATGATAACAATTTGCTTAAGATTTATACTTCAAAAGTTGTTGTTATTGATGAAGCTGATATGGTATTAGAGTTAAGTGAAATTGAAGACGTTGACTATGTATTCTCAAGATTCAAAGCTTCTCAATATCTTTCTTTTTCAGCAACTTTTACTAATGATTTAGTTAATTTTGTTAATAAATATATTTCAAACAATAAATATATTGATTTAGTTGGGTCCACCCCTTTAAAACATTCTATTGAACATGTTTTTATTCCAACTAA
>CAZHQU010000178.1:0-1566 GCA_964534245.1 uncultured Coprobacillus sp. | reverse complement strand
TAAAAATAAAGATGATGTATTATGTGAGTTAATGAATTGTATTAAACCATATTTAGCATTAATCTTTGCTAATACAGTTGAAAAAGTTGATGAAATAGCTAGAATGCTTTCTGAAGAAGGATTTAAAGTTGGTAAAATAACTGGTAACTTAGAACCTCGAGAAAGAAAACAAGTTATTAGAAGAATTAAAGATGGTCAATATCAATATGTTGTATGTTCTGATATAGCGAGTCGTGGTATGGACATCGAAGGTGTAAGTCATATTATTAACTATGAACTTCCTAAAGAAATAGAATATTATATTCACCGAATTGGAAGAACTGCTCGTTTTGAAAGCACAGGTATGGCAATATCATTCTATGACTATGATGACTATGCATATTTAAATAAACTATCTAATAAAAACATTACTTATGAATTTATGGCTATTTCTAATGGAGAACTTGTTATAACGAATACTCGAAACTATGGTGGCAAACAAATGAAATCTAGTGAAATTGCTATCCATAAAAAACATCCATTAGGTAAAAAAGTAAAACCAGGCTACAGAAAGAAACGAAACGAAGTAATAAAGAAAGAAGTAAGAGATTTAAAACGAAAGAAAATTGATAAAAAGTATAAACGTATTAATAAAAATTAGATTTTAATATAAATTTTGGATAAGGAGACTGTTATTATTATGGATAATATTAATAATAATCTTTTAATTGGTTGTCATGTTTCAAATAGTGGTAATGATATGCTATTAGGAAGCGTAAAAGAAGCATTAAGTTATAATGCTAATGCTTTTATGGTTTATCTAGGCCCACCTCAATCTACTATGAGAAAAGACGCATCATTATTAAAGATTGATGAAATGAGAAGTGAATTAGATTCTAACAATATAGATATAAAGAATGTAATTATTCATGCTCCATATGTTATGAATCTTGCACAAGGAAATGAAGAAAAAAGAGAATTTGCTGTAGAATTTTTGTCTAATGAAATGAAAACTATGGCTTCAGTAGGTGCAAAATATATCGTTGTACATCCTGGTGCTCACATGCAACAAGGCGCAGAAGTAGGGTTAAAACTTATTGCTAAATCTCTTCAACAAGTTCTTGATAATACTGCATTTGATGATACATATATATGTATAGAAACAATGAGTGGAAAAGGCAGTGAATGTGGAAAAACTTTTAATGAAATCAAAACATTATTGGAATTATTAAATTTTAATAATCGCATTTGTGTATGTTTAGATACTTGCCATATACATGATGGTGGATATGACATAATTAATAATTATGAAAATGTAATAAAAGAATTTGATAATCTAATTGGTCTTGATAGATTAAAAGTAATTCATGTAAATGATTCAAAGAATGATTGCGGGACACACAAAGATAGACATGAAAATTTCGGTTATGGAAAAATTGGATTTGATGTATTAATGAAGTTCATTAATGATCCAAGATTTAAAGATATACCTAAAATATTAGAAACACCTTATATTAAATCTGAAAAAGACGATTTTGCTCCTTATAAACAAGAAATTGAAATGATTCGTAAAGGTGAATTTAATAA
>CAZHQU010000177.1:0-4514 GCA_964534245.1 uncultured Coprobacillus sp. | reverse complement strand
GATTAATTATAACCACTTTTTCAATCGTAAACATTATTATTTCAAGAATTTTTTGTTTTTCTTTTTATGTTCACGACAATTACATTTTTTATTATAATCATTTTTATACTTTTCAGTAGAGTTTTCTAAATTATTAAATCCATTATTTTCACTATACATATTATTTTCATAGTATTCAACATCTTCTGCATACTCTTTACCTAATTCATATGAATATGCATAATCGTAATTTCTTTTTTCATTTTTGAAATTAGAATAAGAGTTTTCGTTCTTTAAAGATTCATTATTAAATTTAGTTTTGTTATAAGAATTTTTGTCCATAATTACCTCCATATATATTATATGGAAGTTTTAATAAATTAATTAATCTTCAATTAGGAAATTCTTACCTTTATAAATCTCTGGTTCATATTCAGACAATCCAGCAAATCCTTGTTGTCTTAAAGCTTCATAAACAATGATTGCGGCAACATTACTAACATTTAACGCTCTAACTTTATCAGTCATTGGAAGTCTAATACAATTATCAATATTATCTTTTAGGATTTCTTTTGGAATACCAGTTGATTCTTTACCTAATACGAAATAATAATCTTCATCAACATTTTTACAATCTAAATGGTGAACTGATTTAACACCATATCTACTTAAGTAATAAATCTTTCCCTTGTTTTTTTCTAAAAACTCATCAAAATCTTTATATAAAATATATTTAACATCTTTGATATAGTTTGCACCAGATCTTTTGATTTCTTTTTCACCTAAACTAAATCCTAAAGGTTCAATTAAGTGTAAAACAGTGTTTGTGGCAACACAAGTTCTCATAATATTACCAGTATTTTGAGGTATCTCTGGTTGATATAACACTAAATTAATACTTCCCATTTTATTCTCCTTTATAACATTTTATAGTTATTATTCATTAAAGTAATCATAAACTTGTTTGAATACTTTACCAATATCATCATTAATAACTAAATTAGCTCTATTATCATAACTAGAAACTGATTTATTTATAATAACTAAATTCTTACCATTAAAATATTCAACAAAACCAGCAGCTGGATAAACTGTTAAACTAGTACCACCAATAATAAGTGTGTCACATGTGCTAATATAATTTATCGAATCAATAATCATATTTCTATCAAGATTTTCATCGTATAACACTACATCTGGTTTAATTATTCCTCCACAATCGCATTTTGGAATATGAGTACTTTTAGCAATATAATTCACATCATAGAATTTATTACATCTGATACAATGATTTCTCATCACTGACCCATGGATTTCATATACTTTCTTACTACCAGCTTCGCTATGCAGATTATCTATATTTTGGGTTACAATAGCTTTAAGTTTACCAATCTTTTCTAAATAAGCTAATGTTTTATGACAATCATTAGGTTTAGCATCTAAATAAAGCATTTTCTTTTTATAAAACTCATAAAACTCTTTAGTTTTTTCAAAGAAGAAATTATGAGACAAAATCTTTTCAGCAGGATATGTATATTCTTCAGAATAAATACCAGTAGAACTTCTAAAGTCTGGGATTCCACTTTCTACACTAACTCCTGCACCACCTAAAAAGACAATGTTATTACTAGATTTAATAATATCAATTAATTTATTAATCATATTATTCACCTAACTTTTCGAAATTATATTTTCCAATCCAATATACTTTCTTAAAGAACTCTTTCTTATCAATATTAGATAAAATCAATTTCTTACCTTTTCCTTTTGTGCTGAAAACAAAATTCTTTGCCAAAAGTTCACCATTAATAATATTAGTTAAATCCAAAAATGTTGTATAATTACAATATTCTTTAAATTCAATATTTAAGTTTTCTAAGAAACTGTCAACTATAATAAATAAGTCAACATCTTTTCCAATTGCACTCTTTAAAACTTCTCTTGTTTTAGCAAATGATTTTGCAGTTTTAACATTTCTATCAAAGATAACATCTTCTAGTTCATCAGAAGCAATATTGTATAAATGGTTATATCTAAAATTCTTTTGGAATAGATTTGCTTTAAGAATATATTCTTTAGCAAGTAATACCATATTCTTTTGTTCAAAATTTAGATTAACATAGTTAATAATTGAATTAACAATCATTATGTTTGGAATATTAATGTTATTGAATAATTCAATACAATATTCAATAATTGAGGGATTAACACATATTATACATTGAACATCTCTTGCTAATAATTCATCTATATTCTTCTTAACAAGTTCATTTATTAATTCTATTTCTTTTCCCTCATAAGGATAGTTTTGAATATCATTGATATATATAAATGATTCATTAGGATATTTCTTCACTAGATTTTCGAAAATATTTATTCCTTCAAATCCACCATCTAATATTCCAATTGGTTGTTTTTTCATTATTTACCTCACTAAATATTATTTAATCTTAATTTCCTTTAAACATTCATATGGTTTATCAAACCATTTTGTTTTGTCTTTGAAATTAGCTTGCATTTTTGTTACATTTATATATACTTTACCTAACTCTTTAGAATCATTTAATAGATCTTTTTCAACAAGAGTTTTCTTTAAACTTAAACCAGTAGGTTCTGCACATTCAACTATTGTAGCGTTAGGGAATACTTCTTTAAATTCTTTAGAATATAATCCAAAATGTGTGCATCCACAGATAATTACATCAACTTTTTCTTTTGCATATGGCATAAGTTTTTTCTTAACTAGTTCATGTGAATAAGGTGTATCGATTTCATTAGCTTCAATTGCATCTACGAAATCACTACATTTAATATAGAATTGTTTTAAATTCTCATCTTTCTTATTCTCATTAATAATATCTTCATATGCTTTCGAATCAATAGTTACATTTGTAGCTAAAACCATAATGTTTTCACTAATTGATAAAGCATGTTTTGCTGTAGGTTCGATTACACCAATAATAGGTAAATCCATTTCATCTTTTAAATGATGACTGTTTGTAGTTGCTGTATTACAAGCAATAACAATAGATTTCACTGGTAAATCATTTAAATATCCAGCGACACCACTAATAATAGTTTTTAACTCTTCCTTTGTTTTAGTTCCATATGGAAGATTAATAGTATCACCTACATATATAAAATCTTCATTAGGAAACATTTCAATTAATTTATATAAAACAGTTAATCCACCGATTCCTGAATCAAATACTCCAATAGGTAATTTCTTACTCATAATAAACCTCTTTTTTATTAATTATTAATTATTTTAAAAAAATTAATCTTCTCAAAACTTGATTTAAAACCAATTTATTTCTCAAAAATTATTAAAAAGCATCAAAATTTGACCTTTTATTATATTATACCTCAAAAACAAATTTCATTCAATAAATAAAAAAATTATTTTAATTTAAATAAGAATTTAAAATATTATAATTATTGTTTTTTCATAAAAATTTATGTATAATATAATTAAGAGGTAAATAATAATGATCAAAATAAACGATAAAATCAAAAAAGCTTTAGAAGAAAATAAGCCAGTTGTGGCATTAGAATCAACAATTATTTCTCATGGAATGCCTTATCCAGAAAATGTTCAAACCGCACTAAGTGCTGAAAAAGTAGTTTATGATAATGGTGCCGTTCCAGCAACTATTGCAATTATTAATGGTGTAATTACTGTAGGATTAACACATAAAGAAATCGAGTACTTAGGCAAGACTGGACTAAATGCTCATAAAACTTCAACAAGAGATATTCCATACATAGTTAGTAAAGGCTTAACTGGAGCTACAACCGTTTCAGCAACATCTAAAATTGCTAGTATGGCAGGAATTAAAGTTTTTGCAACAGGAGGAATTGGTGGAGTTCATAGAGGAGCAGAAAGAACATTTGATATTTCTGCTGACCTTGAGGAGCTAGCTACAACAGATATAACTGTTGTATGTGCAGGAGCAAAAGCTATTCTAGATCTGGGATTGACTTTAGAGTATTTAGAAACTAAAAGAGTTGATGTAATAGGATATAAAACAAACTCATTACCAGCCTTCTATACAGCATCTAGTAATTTCAAAGTTAATCATAGATTAGATGAACCCATTGAAATAGCAAAACTTATGAAAACAAAATGGAAATTAGGAATCTCTGGTGGTGTATTAGTGACTAATCCAATTCCACAAGAATATTCAATGGATGAAAAAGCTATGAATGACGCTATTGATGAAGCAATTAATGAAATGAATAAATTAGGAATTGCCGGTAACAAAACTACTCCTTATTTATTAGATAAAATTAAAAATATTACAAAAGGCATAAGTTTAGAATCAAATATCAAACTTGTATTTAATAACTGTAAATTAGCTTCTGAAATAGCTAAAGAATACACAAAACTATAAAGTATAAAAATATATAATCAAAAAAACTAAATAGGCCTTTTGGCCAATGTCATCAAGTTAAGAAAGCAAGTCGATTTTAGACTTGTTTTTTTTCTTTTTTTTGTGGTATTATATAAATATATAATACAAGGAGGAATTATG
>CAZHQU010000176.1:0-4540 GCA_964534245.1 uncultured Coprobacillus sp. | reverse complement strand
TAGATTTCTAAGTTAATTCTTAAGAGGTTATATAAAAGAGTGATGTCGAAACGGGATGGTTTTGGTTATCCTCAAGGTATTATAGTCCTGAACTAGGAAGATTTATCCAACCTGCAGATCTATCAATATTAAATCCGTCAAGTATCAATGGATTAAACTTATATAATTATGCAAATAATAATCCGATTAAAATTGCCTATGTGGAAGATAGTAATACGAACCCACAACTTATATATGGCGGATTTGATTGTAATAATGAAACAAAATCATTATTAAACTATAATTGGTACAATACGTCTTATAGAAGCGGTTTGTTTTATGCAAATATATCTGGTACTTTATTTTATACTACATCCCAATTAAGATTTCATTGGAGTCAAAATAAAAAAGGGGATAAAGCAAGATATGGATTATTTGGTAAATTTTCTATATTTAGCACTACTGGTTCTATTGGTATTGGCGATGTATATGGCATTGGCTTAAAAAGTGTTGTAGATTTAGGAACTGCAAATTTATTTATAGGATACGAACGAAAAGGAAGTGAATGGTTTGCAGGTGTTAAAGCAGAAGCAATTCTGGCTACTGCTAGAGTTGGTATGGTTATTGATTTGGGTGACCATGGAATAGAAATAGGGGGTTCAGCTAGTTTGTTGACAACTGGGGAATTTCAACTGGGATTAGGAAGCAATGGTTTTGTATTTAAAGTAGGCACTCCTGGACCTGGTGATGTTGGTATATATATTCGTATTTACTAAAGGAGAAATTAAGAATGAGAAAAGCTTATTATTTTCACGGCAACCCAATTAGATTTTATTGTAAAAAACACAATTGTCCAATTTGTAATAAAGAATTAAAAATAATAATGAATCATAAAATTATTAATTCTAAATCTGATGAAGTAGAAAAATATTCTTCTTTATTTGATTATGGTGAAGGCAGGCTAATTGGGAATTTTGATTGCGACATCAGGCATAAAATATTTTACTGTGCTCATTGCCGTTTAGAAATAGAAAAAAAGACACTTTTCACTTATGAGGATATGTTGAAAAAAATTAAAAACATTTTAAATATCTCTAAATTGAATCATATTATTGAGATAAAATATTTGTTAGATGATGGAAATTTAGTTTTAAAAACTGATAATCCTTTGAAAATTAAGAAAGTTATTGTACGTATTATCAATAAAGAAAAGAATGATATATTTACTATTTTTGACTCTAGGTACGAAAATAATTATGCAGAAGAAAAATTTTACTTTCAAACTAAAGAATATAAAAAATTTCTAAAAACAATTAAATAATTGTTCATAGGATAAAGCGTGCATCACTTTACATAACAAGTTGTGTTGCACACTTATTTATATTTGACTAGGATACCTAGCTTATATTACTAACACATTATATTGTATAGGGATAATCAAGATTATGATGTTGAAACTCAGTTATTCTATTGCAACTCTAGGTATTATTCGCCTGAACTTTGTAGGTTCATAAGCCCTGATAGTATTGAGTATTTAGACCCTGAATCTATTAATGGTTTAAACTTATATTGTTACTGTTATAATAATCCAATTATGTATGTTGATTATGGTAAATCAATTACAAATAGAAATTATTATCGGGAAAAGAATTCTTATAATGACAGATTAAACTTACCTGAACTTCCATGGCTTGTGGAAAATGCTACAACAATATACGGAGTAGTAACACCATTAGTTGTAGGAATTCCGATTTTGAGTCACTATTATAAATATGCGTCTATAATCAATGATGAATTCAAAATTTATGGTATTTCTACCTGGAAAACATCATTACAATTATCGAACGTTAATTTTAAGGTTAGTTTATTAGAATGGAAATTGATAGGATTTAATGTAGTTATTGATATGTATGATAGTTACCAAAGAGGTATTAGTACTGAAGGAATATTAATTGGAGGAGTTTTAACTGCTGTAAGTTGTGTTGCATTGAATTATTTAAATAAGGGTATTATGTGGGGGTTAACAACATTAGGAACCCTAATATGTCCTGGTATAGGAACTGCAATTGGATTTACAGTGGGGTTAGTAATGAGTATATATATAGATTTGAAATTAGGTAAATGGATATCTGATTGGATTGATTCAATAACTTTATAATGGAGGAGTGTATGAGACAATTAAAAATAACAGCTTTTTGGGATCTATTTATAGGAACTATTGTAAGTTCTATACTAATTTTAATCTCAATATACATATATATAGTAGTTGTAGGAAATAAAGGATGGAACAATGTTTCATGGTATTATGCTTTAATTTGTGCGTTTTGTATTTCTATTTCAGTAACTATTATGTTAAGTTTACAAAGAATTATGATTGATTTATCATGTGATAAAGTAAAGTTGTTTTATTTAGTGGATTTTAACAGAAAATAAGAGAGATTTAATTACTAATTGGAATATTTATCCATCAGAAATTGAGAGTATTGAAGTTGTTAGATTAACAAAAAAAGAAAAAAGAAAATATACTTCTGCAAGATTTTTATTTAGTAAATACCTAAAAATAAAACTTAGATATGGACATTGTAAATATGTATATGTATCACATTATTCGAATTATCAAATTAATAAAATAATAATGATGTTAACAAATAAGTGAAATTGTAAGTAGGCTATGTGTTACATTTATCCTCAACTGAGTATGCTCCGTCGTTATTTATACAATCAAAAAAAGAAGTATTTAATGATTAAGGCAAATTGGTCTAGATGATATCATATAATGGTTCAATGACTTATAAAAACAAATGGGCGTCATTTTTTAATAAAGGAATAATAACTCTGTTACAAGGATTGTTATTGATAGTAATTATTCCTTGTACTTATTTGATGTTTGTATATTGGTCAGAAACGGCAATATAATTAAGATATTTTGAAAAATTTTATCAAAAATTTTTATATGGGAGAAATAATTACTCATTTAAATGGAATGATTGTTACTGGAAAAGGACAATATTGTTTATACTAGACTTTAGATTAAAAAAGACTAATGCAAAAGATTTAGAAAGATTAGCAATTGTATTCACGTAATAGAAAAATTCAAAATATTTAATAATGATAAAATTTATATATAAAGATGGTAGGGTTTGAATTAAAGACTTATTAGGAAATATTACTAAAGTAGTACATGAGGGAGTTATCATAGGAAAATACTCATACGATGTATGGGGAAACCAAACAGTAAAAGAGTTTAACAATATTAGTGATGATGAGAAGAAAGTACTACATAATAATTCATTTAGATATAAAGGATATTATTATGATGTTGAAATAGGATGGTTTTGGGACTATTAAAACCCAAAGAAAAAGATTTGAAAAGTTTTGCTATAAATGTAATGAATATTTAAAAAATAAAATATAAAATTTATACACTAACCACTTTATTGAAAAAACCAATAAGGTGGTTTTTTCTATATGTAAACAAATATTAAATTATATAAATAAAATATATAAAACAATAGGATTTTCCTATATAAATTTTTAAACCTTAAAAAATTAAAAAAACACAATAAAACTAATGTGAATTAATTGAAATAAGAACTTTGAAAATGATAGAATAATTGTGGGAGGGAGTTAAAAGAATTAGTGTATGAATAACAAAGGAATATCATTATTAGAAGTAATAGTTTCAATTGCAATCATTAGTATTATTGTTTTAGCATTAAACATTACATTGGTTAATTATCTAAAAACATATAAAAAGATATCAGAGAGTATGACTCTTAATGATGAAATTAATATTGTATATGTATTATTTAATGAATGTGTAACTCAAGCTAATAAAAATAAAGAAAAATTAAATATTGAAATTTTAAGTGATGAACATACCATGATTAGCTTGGAAGAAACAAACACATCAATAGAGTTTTTGTATGATGAATTAGGATCTATATATAGTTATTATAATGGTAAGTATATTAAAGTATTAAATAACATATCAAAAATAGAAATTGAAATTGATGAAAATATTTTAAGACTAACAATAAGAGATTTAGATAATGTAGCTTATAAGAAAAACTATTACGTAGTGAATGTGTAAGAGGTGACAAAGTGAAAAAAGTAATTTGTAAGATAGAAGAAGACTATAATAAATATTTAATATCATTTATTCTAATTAAAGAAAAAGGGAAAAGTTTTAATATAGTTGATAGAATACCAGTATCAATAAATAAAAATAGTTTACTAAATAATAAAGAAATAAAAGATCTAATACATATGATTAATAAATCTTTAATAAATCACAAGTTTCAAAATAGTAATTGTATAATTGGATTAAATTCTTTTAAGACAATAAGGGATGAATTTGTGTATCCTAAAATATCTATTAATGAACTTAAGAAAGTAGTAAAACTTGAAATCAGTAAGCGATATGGAGAACAAGGTAAAATATATAATAAAATAAGTAAAGAAGAAGATAAAATAAAAAGCAATGTAATTATAATAACTAGTGATTTAACAACTCTAATAGATGAATTATTTAATCAAATAAAACTAAAGGTACAGAAAA
>CAZHQU010000175.1:0-4588 GCA_964534245.1 uncultured Coprobacillus sp. | reverse complement strand
ATTATATTAATTGTTATACAATTTGTTATAAAACAATAAATAACATATTATTAATTTAATAGTTATTATATTCTTTAATTAAAACTTCTTGATTATTACTTTTTATAATTGCAATTTTTTCATGTTTGTATTTATTTAAAACACATACAATAAAAGGAAATTTTTTACTTGCTTGTCTATAAAAATTATGAACAAAACCAATCTTTTTCCTTTCGTGATTATAAATAGGCATATCTCTAGTTATAATTAAATTCTTTGTTGTCTCGAATTGCTTTATATAAATATTTCTTTGTTTTTGTTTATATTTTAAATTATCAGCTTTGACTAGTATGTTATAAGTGCTAAGTCTATATTTTTTATTTAATCGGTCTAATTTAGTTATTACAGAATTGCTATTAAGAAATAAATTATATACTTCACTGTTGATTTCTTCAAACCCATTTGAGATATAATAATCTAAAATATTAAATTTGTTAATTGTACTACCTAATACTAAATTATATTTATATCCTTGATGATTAAGTTTATATATCGCACTATGGGGTGCTTTTAATTCTTTTTCGTTGACTTTGTCACCATGCAAAGAGAAAAAAGCAAATTGTGAACTGGATTGTTCTATTGTAACTAGTTTAAATTTTCGATGTTTCTTTCTTAGATACTTTAATAAACTTGTAAAGTCTTCAGTTAAAATAATGTACTTAAGTGGTGATACTCTTATTACAAACCCATCAGTTATAAATTTTTTCTTTTTAAGAAAAATAGTGTAAAATGCATCTTGGTTTATTTTTTTTATGTCTTTAATTGAAAACAGATTTAATAAATCTGAGGAATTTGGTCCGTATACTGTAATTTTTGAATAATAAGACATATTAAATATACCTTTATTTTTTCTAACATGTGTGAAATTATTTGATTGAGTGATATAATAGTTTTTCATTGTTTTACCTCCGTTTGTTATATTTTTCCCAATTATAATTTTAATATACATATATTATATATTTATAAGAACATGTATTGATTTGTATTATGTATTGAAAAAAAAGACGATTTATGGTAAAATATATATATAATTATGAGGTGAAAATATGGGATTAACTGCTGGAATCGTTGGATTACCTAACGTTGGTAAGTCAACATTATTTAATGCTATTACAAAATCAAAAGCTTTAAGTGCGAATTACCCTTTCGCAACAATAGAACCTAATGTAGGTTATGTAGAAATTAATGATCCAAGATTAAATAAATTAGTTGATGTAATTCATCCAAGAAGTGTTGTTTATACTTCATTTTCATTTACTGATATTGCTGGTCTTGTTAAAGGTGCTAGCTTAGGTGATGGTCTTGGAAATCAATTCTTATCTCACATTCGTGAAGTCGATGCTATTTGTCATGTTGTTAGATGTTTCGACAATGGTGATATCATTCATGTTAATGGTAAAATTGATCCTATTTTTGATATTGAAACTATTAATTTAGAATTAATTTATGCTGATATGGATGTTATCGATAAAAGAATTGGCAAAATTGAAAAGAAAGCACAAGTGAAAGATAAAGATGCAGTTGTAGAATACTCAGTTTTAAAGAAAGTTAAAGATGCTTTAGAAGAAGGTGTATCTATTAGAGATATGAAACTTACTAAAGACGAAAAATTAGTTATAAAGAATTATAATTTCTTAACAGAAAAACCAATGATTTATGTAATGAATGTTTCTGAAGATGACATTAATGAAGATAATGAATATGTTAAGAAAGTTATGGAATTTGCTAGTAAAACTGATACAAAATGTGTTAAGATCTGTTCTAAAATTGAAGAAGAGTTATCCGAATTAAGTGAAGAAGATAAAGAATTATTCTTAAGTGATTTTGGTATTAAAGAAATAGGTTTAGATAAACTTGTTAATTTAGCATATGATATTTTAGGCTTAGCTACATTCTTTACTGCTGGTGAACAAGAATGTCGTGCATGGACTTTTAAAAAGGGCATGAAAGCTCCTGAATGTGCTGGTATTATTCATACTGATTTTGAAAAAGGATTTATTAGAGCGGAAGTAATCGCTTATGATGATTTTGAAAAATATGGGTCAATGCAAAAGGCTAAAGAAGCTGGTAAGATGAGAAGTGAAGGTAAAGAGTATGTATTCCAAGACGGAGATATCACTCTTTTCAGATTTAATGTATAATGAAAGCACTAATATTAAGTGTAGGTAATGAAGTATTATCAGGTAAAACTATTAATACGAATGCTTCATTTATCGCAATCGAACTAGAAAAAATAGGCGTAGATGTTGTAAAAGTTGTGACAATTGGCGATAACAAAGAAATGTTAATTAATGAAATAGAATCTTTTAAATCATCTGATATCGATTTATTGGTATCTACTGGTGGCTTAGGACCAACACATGATGACTTCACAAAAGAAGTTTTGTATGAAGCAATTGGTTTAGAATTAGTTCAAAGAGAAGAACCATTAGAACTTCTAAATAAGTATTTTAAAGGTAAGTTTACTGAATGCAATTTAAAACAAACTTATTATCCAAAGGATGCATATTTAATTCCTAATAATCGTGGAACAGCTATGGGTGCAATAAGTGAAGTGTATAATAAAGTATATTCTATTTTAGTAGGACCACCATTTGAAATGAAACCAATGGTAACTGATTATTTAATTCCTTATATTAAGAATAAAACAAATGTGAATATTGTTATTAAAGAATATATTATTATGGGTATTGGAGAATCACAAGTAGAAGAGATTCTAAAAGATTATTATAAGAAATATCCAAATGTTGAAACCAACCCATATTGTTCAATTGGAAAAGTAAGATATCAGTTAAACGCTAATACTAAACATATCGAAGAATTTAATAAAGCCAATAAAGAATTCTTATCGATATTAGGTGATTATGTAATTAGTGATTTAAATGAAGAAATTGAAGATAAAGTGTTCCAGGAATTAGTAAGACTAGGTTATAAAATAAGTTTTAGTGAAAGCTGTACTGGAGGTATGCTTGCTTCTAAAATGATAAATGTTGATGGTGCAAGTAAAATTATCGATAGAAGTTTAGTTACTTACAGTGATGAAGCTAAAATTGAATTACTTGGTGTAAATAAATCTACTATTGATATTTATGATATTGTTTCAGAAGAAGTAGCTATTGAAATGTCAAAAGGAGTTAAAACATTTGGTAAATCAAATGTGGGGATAGGTGTTACTGGTTATGCTGGACCTGGTGGTGGCACAGATAAAATACCTATTGGAACAGTTTGTTTCGCTATTAATATTGAAGATAAAGTTTTCTCAAAGACATGTTATTATAAAACATCAAGAAATGTTTTAAGAGAAAGAGTAACTATGCAAATTTTCTATGATTTATATACGATACTAAAAAAATTGTAAAAATAAATTATAAATATCTGTATTTTGTATAAATGCGTATATTATTTATTTACTTCTTGAAAATGCTTTCATAATATGTTATAATCAATTCAATGGAGGTATGATATGAAATTAGAGAAAAAATATGGTCTGATAACCGCAATATGTTTGGTTGTTGGTACTGTTATTGGGTCGGGTGTATTCTTTAAAGCACAAGACGTTTTAAATAAAACTGGTGGAAATATGACACTAGGAATTTGGGCTTGGGCAATCGGAGGATTTATTATGATTGCATGTGCTTGTTCATTTGGTGTTTTAGCAACAAAATATGAAAAAGTAAATGGAGTAGTTGACTACGCTGAAGTAATGGTAGGAAAAAAATATGCTTATTTTATGGGATGGTTTGTAGCAATTGTTTATATTCCGTCTATTTCAAGTGTATTAGCTTGGGTATCTGCTAGATACTTTGGAGAACTTTTTGGCTGGGGTGCCACTTCAGCAAATGTAATGGTTATGGGAGGTCTATTTATGATTTTATCTTATACCATGAATGCTTTAGCTCCTAAAATTGCTGGCAAGTTCCAAGTTTCAGCGACATTTATTAAACTAATCCCAATATTATTAATTGCTATAGTCGGAACTATTTATGGTTTAATTAAAACTACAACCACTTATGAAGTTACTCAAGTATTACAAGATGGTAAATTAGTTGATGTTGTTACAAAGACAGGTTCAACTCAAATGCAAATATTAATTGAAAACTTTAAAAATGTTGGTGGTACTGGATCAAAGATTTTATTAGGATCTGTTGTAGCTACTGCTTTTGCATATGAAGGTTGGATCATTGCTACATCAATTAATGCTGAGCTTAAAAACTCAAAGAGAAATTTACCAATTGCATTATTTATTGGTTCATTGATTATCGTTGCAATTTATATATTATATTATATTGGTGTTGCTGGTGGTGCTACAATTGAGGTATTACAAGTTGGTGGTGCACCATATGCATTTAAACAAATTTTTGGTGATATCTTTGGTACAATCTTAACAGTATTTGTAGTTGTATCTTGTTTAGGAACATTGAATGGTTTAATGCTTGCGGTAACGAGAGGTTTATATGCATTAGCAACACGTAACATGGGACCTCGTCCAGACGTATTCAAAGAAGTTGATCCTAAAACAAATATGCCATCTAACTCAGCAATTATTGGA
>CAZHQU010000174.1:0-4589 GCA_964534245.1 uncultured Coprobacillus sp. | reverse complement strand
AGATGATGAAATTGTAATTACATATTCAGCGCCATCTGGCCATGAAGATGGACCAGACATTAAGATATTTATAATAGTATAAAATCCAGTATTTTCATCTTTTGCAATATAAATACGATCTGAGAATGTTGCTTTAGGGTCTTTACTTGAATCACCAATAAAGATATCACTTGAATATTTACCTGACCAAAACTCACCATTATTATAATTATAATTATCAATAGCAAATGATGTTACAGCAGTACCATTTTTAATATATAATTCTTCTGATTGACCACCATTAAAATCATAAGTAACAAAGTAAGCATTCTTTTCAAATATACCTTTAATTTCTAAATCTTCAGTAATATTATCATATTTTGTATCCCATCCTTTGAATACTAATCCTTCTTTTTGAGGAACAGTAGGAGGAACAGCTGCTTCACCTTTTTCTACTTCTTGAGTAGATAAAACTTCACCATTATATCCAATGAATGTAACAGTAAATGTTGGATTAACAACATCAATTATATAATTACAATATAATGTACCAACTTCAGCTTTAATTACAACTTTACCAGTAGATAAACCTGTAACTAAACCATTTGCGTCTACAGTAGCAACTTCTTCATTTTTAGAAGACCAAATAACTTCACCTTCTGTATTTATTAATTTTGCAGTTAATTGTAAAGGAGTACCGATAACAGCTTTAGTTTCACCTTCAACAACAACAGCAGGGTTTTCTTCGATAGTTATTTCATGAGAGCCAACTACATCACCTATAGATGCGTAAATAGTAACTGTACCAGGAGCAACACCAGTAACTTTACCATCAACAACAGTTGCAATTGTATCATCACTTGATGACCATACAACGTCACCTTCAACATTAGTTAATGTTGTTCTTAAAGTTGTAGTTTTAGATACATAAATCATTGTTTTACCAATAATTTTAATAGAGCCATTAGATTTAACAACAACTTCTACTTCTGCAGACAATTTGCCTAATTCAGCTTTAATAGTAACATTACCAGTTTTAACACCAGTAACAACACCATTAGAAACAGTTGCTACTGATTCATCACTAGATGACCAAATAACTGCACCTTCAATGTTTTCTAAAACAGCAGTTAAAGTAAGATTTTCACCAACTATAACTTCTTTTTCACCATTAATAGTAAGATTTGGAATTTTTTCTTCTTCGCCGCATTCACATTTTCCATCAACGAAATTATGAACATGTTCTTCGACTTTAACAGTAACTTCAAGTTCACCAACAACATCACCAACGGTTGCAGTAATCTTTACTTTACCTTCAGCAACACCAGTAACAACGCCATTTTCAACAGTTGCTATAGATGCATCACTTGAGGACCAAACTACATCACCTTCAACACTTTCTAAAGATGCTGATAATTCAATTGTTTTACCAACTTCAACTTCATTAGCACCAGTAACAGTTACTTTTCCTTCAGATGCCTTAGGTTCTGTAACTGTTACAGATAATGTCGTCTTAATATCAGCATATTCTTTTAATTCAACCGTAACAGTAGCGTTACCTACTTTTACAGCAGTAATAGTATTATCAGAGATTTCTAAAACTTCAGGATCTGAAACAGAGTATTTAACTAAATCAGTTCCTTCAAGATTTTTAATAACAGGTTCGATTGTATATGTCGCACCAACTTCTAATTCAACTGAGCTTTTAGAAAGTTCTAATGTTGGTTTGACAGTTTCATTACAGCCAATAATACTCACACAACAAAGTGCAAATAACAAAATAAAGAAAATTTTTCTTAGATTAATCACAACTTTTCTCCTCTCTTATATTGGTAATTAAATTATAACACATTTAGTTGAATTTGGCTATATAAATCATATAATAAATAAAAAACCTATATGTACAATTACGTATACATAGGTTTGATATCTAAATATTTTTATTATTATTTTATTATTTTTCTATTCTTTCTAAACATACAACTGCTTCAACATTTGAAGTATTTGGGAACATATCAAGTGGTTGAACATATTTAACCTTATAGTATTTATGTAAATGATTACAGTTCTTAGCAAGTGTTGAAGGATTGCAAGATACATAGATAATTTTTTTAATCTTAGATTTTTGGAAATAATTTAATAATTGAAGTTCAGCACCCTTTCTAGGTGGGTCAATAATTGCCACATCAACATTATATCCATCTTTATCAAACTCAGATAATTTGCTTAAGATTCTGTCACAATAGAATTTAGTATTATCAATATTATTAAGTTTAGCAAAATCTTTTGCATTTAAGATATTTTCTTTTGAAATATCTATCCCTCTAACTTCCTTAACATATTTACTTAAGTATAAGCCTATACTACCAATTCCACAAAATAAATCTAAAATCTTTTCTTCTCCCGTTGGATTTAGAGCTTTTACAATTTCATCATATAGTTTAATTGTTTGTTTGCTATTTAATTGGAAGAATGATTGTGGAGAAATTTGGAAATCTAAATGTCCAAGTTTACCATTAATTTTTTCTTCTCCAGCAATGTTATGTACTTTTCCAGCAATTATTTCAATTGACTTAGGATCATTATTAATATTGTAATTAACTGATTTAACTTTATCAATTTTAATAACATCTTTTAAGATATTTAGTAATCTCTTTTCAGCTTCATTCAATACAAATGTAACTTGAACTTCATCAGAATCTTCAAATCCTCTTAAAACGATGTATTTCAAATTACCTTGTCTAAATCTTGGATTATAAACATTAATACTCGCTTTTGTTAGATAATCAAGAATTTTAGCCATAGTTTCTTGAATTAATTTACTTTCAATTAAGCATTTATCAATGTAAACTAATCTATTTGAATCTTTCTCATAAATCCCAACAACAACTTTATCACCATCATGACGAGTAGGAAGTTGAGTTTTATTTCTGAATTCCCAAGGATTTTCCATACCTATAGTTGGTCTGAAGTCAATTTTAGCATGATTTCCATCAAAGTATTTTTCAAATGCTTCTTTAACTAATTCTCTCTTACATTCTAATTGATAATCATATTCAATATGTTGTAATTGACATCCACCACATTTACCATAATACTCACATCTTGGCTTAACACGATGTTTAGACATTTTCTTATATTTTGTTACTTCACCATAAGCATATGTTTCCATATCTTTAGTGATCTTAACTTCTACTTCTTCACCAACGATTGTTCCAGGAATGAAAATAGCTTTTCTTTTATAATAAGCTATCCCTTCTCCATTTATTCCCATACGTTTAATTGTAACTAAAATTGTATTTTCCATAATCCGTATCCTTAATTCATTTATTTTATAACTAATTATACTATATTTTACATAATAAATCAAATAAAAAAACTAGTTATGTATAAACATGACTAGCTTAATTTGTGTTATGCTTTAAACTCATCTAAATTTTTAAATTCATACCCTTGACTTCTTAAGTCATCAATTATTCTTGGTAATGCTTCAGCATTGTCAGTTGATACTGTATGAAGAAGTATTATTGCACCATTATGAATATTATCGATTACTTTATTATATCCATAATCTGCACCTTTTTGGTTATTCGTATTCCAATCATCATATGCTACTGACCAAAAGAAAGTTTTATAACCTAATTCTTTCACAATCATCAAAGATTTTTCATCGAATTCTCCTTCAGGCGGTCTAAATAGTTTAGTCATATCCGATCCAGTTATTTCTTTGTATTTCTTTTCTAAAGATTCAATTTCTTTAATTATATTTTCTTTACTTAGTTTTGTAATATTTTTATGACCATAAGTATGATTACCTATTAAATGGCCATCATTAAAGATTTGAAGAGTTAAATCTTCTTCTCTATTAAGAAAATCTCCTGTCACAAAGAAAGTCGCTTTAACGTTTTTCTCTTTTAACGTTTCAAGTATTTTAGGTAGTGTACCATTATCATAACCCGCATCAAAAGTTAGATATATAACTTTTTCATCACTACCCACGTAATAAGAATCAGTATTATTAAGAATTACTTCATATTTACCAATATCTGGCTTTACATGATTCTCATTTTTCTTAAAACCAAAACCATAGGCATTTACATTTAGATTTGCACACACGATTAAAGATAACAAAACTATAAATAATTTTTTCAAGTTTATTACCTCCACAATTATTATAACCTAATTATAATTTTCAATACATTTATTATTAGATTTTATGTGGTAAAATATGATAATTCCTAACATTATTAGATAATTAATCGAAAATAGTAAAAACGATGTTATTACAAAAGCATAAATAAGTGCATTAACATAATTTATAGAACTAATAATTTGAAATACGATTTTAAATAAAAATAGAACAATATAAATTAAAAATGTAATTATTCCAGTAATTTTATATATTTCTTTTACTCTAATTCTTATTGGTGGTAAATAAATGTATATAATTAAAACAAACACAAAAATAATTAATAACTCAAAAATAAAAGTAATTAACTTATTAATAAAAACCGAATTAATTTTAAACACATTAAAAAGCAAATACTTACTATAAATAATTGCACCTGTTCCGTATGTCATTAATACATAGTCTGAGATAAATACAGGAA
>CAZHQU010000173.1:0-4589 GCA_964534245.1 uncultured Coprobacillus sp. | reverse complement strand
TAAAATATTAGTATAAGAACTATTATGGAGGCTAATATGAGCAATAATTTGATTTCAGAAGAAAAACTATTTGAATGGTTAAATACTAATTTTAAACCATTTAAAGAATTAATTTCTTATTATAAATGTGCAATGATGGAAATAGAAACTAAGTTTAATGTATTAAATGAAGAGTTAACCTTAAAATATGATTATAATCCGATTGAAACAATTAAATCAAGAATCAAGTCTATTGAGAGTATAATAGCTAAAATGAAGAAAAGAAAACTTTCTCCAACACTAGAGGCTTTAGAAAAGAATATTACTGATATTGCTGGAGTGAGAATAATATGTTCGTATGTCTCAGACATTTATATGTTAGCTGATGCTCTGTTAAAACAAGATGATGTAAAGCTAATTGAGATTAAAGATTACATAAAAAATCCTAAACTTAATGGTTATCGAAGTTTACATTTGATTGTTGAAATTCCAATCTTTTTATATGACGATAAAAAGCTGATGAAAGTTGAAGTTCAAATTAGAACATTATCAATGGACTTTTGGGCTAGTCTTGACCATAAAATTAAATATAAGAAAAATATTAATGAAAATGTATCAGAAGAAATAAGCAAAGAATTATTAGATTGTGCAAACATATGTGCACAACTTGATTCAAGAATTGAAGAAATAAAGATTAAGGCTAAAAATTAATTTTGAAAATAATATATCTTATGTTATAATTATAAAAAAATAATATAGTAAATATAAGGAGTATAATTATGTATTGTAAAAGCGTAATAGAGTTTCTAGATAATTATTTAGATAATAATATACCATATATGGAATTATTCTTTGAGAATAAAGAACATTATCAAGAGTTATTTGAATATGCAATGACTTTAAAAGAAGATCCAAAGTTTCAAGTAATCATAGCCTATTTATATAAATATGGTGAAGCTGGAGAAAAGAATTTAACTTTTGCTTTTGACTATTTCTTAAAAGCTGCTTTAGCAGGTATTCCGGTTGCGATGTATGAGGTTGGGAATGCATATGAAAGAGGAAATGGAATAAGTTCAAACATAGCAGAAGCTATAAAATGGTATTCGAAAGCTATAGAAAATAATAATCCTTCAGCAATGATTAATTTAGGCATTCTTTACGAAAAAGGTAATGGCCTTCCTAAAAGTGAAGTAAAAGCATTTGAACTATATGAAAAAGCTGCAAATTTAGGAAACCCAGTTGCCATAAATAATTTAGGTTTATGTTACAGACTAGGAAGAGGGACAAAACAAGATTACAAAAAGGCAGTTGAACAGTTTCAAAGAGGAACTGATTTAGGTGATAGATTATGCATTAATCAACTTGCATATATGTATGAAAAAGGTTATGGTGTAAATGTAGATTTATTAAAAGCATTTGAACTATACGAACTTTCAGCAAAGAAACTTTTACCTATGGGGATGTATAATGTTGCTTGTTGCTATGAAAACGGAATTGGTACTTCTGTTGATTTGGGTAAAGCTGCTTATTGGTATGAAGAAGCTGCTAAAAGAAATTATTGGCCAGCTTGTAGATGTATAGCCTTGATGTATAATAAAGGTACTGGTGTCTCACAAGATTATGACAAAGCAAGATATTGGTTTGAAAAATCTGCAAATTCTGGAAATCATTATTCGTTATGTTCCTTAGGTCGTATGTATGAATTAGGAACAGGTGTACCTCAAAGTTATGAGATGGCCTATGATTATTATAAAAAGGCTGCTGATTTAGGCAATACAGTATCAATAAATAACATTGGTGTATTTCATGAACATGGATTTGGTTGTAAAGTTGATATGAAAAAAGCAATAGAATGTTACAAACTATCAGCCGATAAAGGTGAAGGAATAGGCTTATCAAATCTAGGTTTATGCTATAGATATGGACGAGGTGTCAATAAAGATTTAAAATATGCTTTAGATTTATTTAAAAAAGCATATGAGGCAGGATATGCTAAAGCAAAAGAATTTTATGATGCTGTAAAGAATGAACTTAAGTAGTTATTAGAACTTAAATATTAATAAAAAAATATAAAAATAAGAGGTGTGGAAATGTTTAATGAAAAAGATAAGGAAAATTTAATTGTAATGGATGATTTAAATTTAGATGAGGAAGTAGATGTAATTGAACGCTTACTTGATGAAAATGATGAAAATCCTGTAACTCTTTATGATGAAGAAAATAATGAAACTAAATTTGAACAAGTTGCTATTATTCCACTTAATGAAAAAATTTATTGTATATTAAAACCTATTACTAAAATCGAAGGTGTTGCTGATGATGAAGCATTAGTTTTTGTTATTGAAGAGATCGATGACGAAGACTGTTTAGTAATGGTTGATGACGATAAAATTATTGGTGAAGTGTTTACAAATTATTATAAATTATTAGAAGAAGTTGAATAAAAAAATAAGAAAAATTAATACTATTTTAAAGATAAAATCTCTAGTTCTCTCTAGAGATTTTGTGCGTTAGGCATGCATAATAACTTGGAGATGAAAGTTCTCTACACGGGAAGGTGTCAAACGAAGTGTTAGTCGAAGACAAGGGTGTCCATCGTGAGGTGGAATCTGAAGGAAGTCCTAGACAAAATCTTGGCCTAAGGAACACGAACTAAATCAGGCTACTATAATGGGTAAGACTGCAAAATGAGTTAAAGCCCGTAGACACCAAGCAATTATAGGAAGTAAATTTAATAGGTATAAAGAGGAAGGTTATTATGCTTACCCTAAGAGGTCTTGCTAACGATTAAGTACTAGCAAGAAATAGCAAGAGAGTCATAATGCAAACAAGTTTGCAATGAGGCCATAGTAAATGCACTAGAAAGCGTTGAAGGGCCGAATGGTATGTTTAACTTTTGAATGTAAATTAGGTGATATACGTAAAGCTGAAAAGATTTATTCTTTCCTAACTGATTGTATTGTAAGGAACATAGGTAGGTTGCAATAGTATATCATTACAAAGAAAGGAGGAAGTTACAAATGGAACTACTTGAAGAAATATTAAAAGATAGTAATTTATACAAAGCATTAGCAAAAGTAGTGCATAATAATGGTAGTAGTGGTGTTGATAAGATGAGTGCTAAAGAGGGAGAAATATATTTCAAAGAGCACATTATAGAAATAAAACACTCACTAAGAACTAGGACATACAAACCTAGTCCAATTAGAAGAGTAGAAATACCAAAACCCGATGGTGGCACAAGGAAATTAGGAATACCAATAGTGATTGATAGAATCATTCAACAAGCAATATCACAAGTGTTAATACCAATATATGAACTAGAATTCAGTGATTCATCATATGGATTTAGACCAAACAGAGATTGTCATAAGGCTATAAATAAGAGTCTAGAATACATAAATGAAGGTTATGAATATGTAATTGATATAGACCTAGAGAAATTCTTTGATAAGGTTAATCACGATAAATTAATGCAAGTATTAAATAATACCATTAAAGATGGTGACGTACTATCTATAATAAGAAAGTTTTTAGTATCAGGAGTAATGGTGAACGGAGTGCTAATGGATACATTAGAAGGTACACCTCAAGGAGGACCATTATCACCACTACTATCAAATGTTATTCTAAACGAACTTGATAGAGAACTAGAAAGAAGGGGTTTAAGATTTGTTAGATACGCTGATGATTGTAATATCTATGTTAAATCTATAAGGTCGGCACAAAGAGTATACGCAAGTATTAAGTCATTTATAGAAACAAAATTATTTCTAAAAGTGAACGAAAGTAAGAGCAAAGTAGATAAAGTTACAAACGATATCAAATTTCTAGGCTTTGGCTTTTACTATTCTCCCCAGCACGCACGAGTACAAGTCGCTGTTCACAAGAAATCAATAAAAAGAATAAAAGATAAAATAAGAACATTAACTTCACGTAGTTATAGTATAGATATGAAACATAGAATTATAAAAGTTAATCAATTAATAGTTGGATGGATAAATTATTATAAAATAGCTAATTTAACATATCTAACTGAAAAACTAGATAAAATGATTAGAAGAAGACTTAGGGTGTGTATATGGAAAGCGTGGAAAACGCCTAAGAATAGATTTAAATCAATGATGAAACTGAGAAAACTATTTAACTTAAAAACGCCAATAGAAATGATTAAAAAGTTAGCATACTCAGGGAATAGATATACTTATTTAGGTCAATCATCATTAAACACCGTAATACCAAATAAGGCCTTTGAAGTTAAAGGCCTTAAATTTATGTTTACATACTATACAAGTATTTGATACATACTAAACCGCCGTATACGAGATCCGTACGTACGGTGGTGTGAGAGGTCGGAAATAGATAATGTATTAAAATTATCTATTTTCTCCTACTCGATTTACAAAAAATTATAAAAAATCTAATAAAAAAACCCAAAAAAATTTGATAAAAAAATTTAAAAAATTAACAAAAAAATACAAAAAATCATAAGCCTCAAATTTCGTCTATAATAATTTTTGCTATGCTAAAATAAAGTTATTAGTTCAAATATCAAAAATTGATTATAAATCAAAAAATACACCAATTTTTTGGAATTAGAAATAAGCAGG
>CAZHQU010000172.1:1164-4603 GCA_964534245.1 uncultured Coprobacillus sp. | reverse complement strand
TTCAAATTTTTCCATTTTTATAATTTCCTTATTTTTGTATATATTTTATTTTTGTATATATTTTATACTAAAATTATTTAATAACTTTAACTTTATTCGTTCCATCATGGAAATGAATAGTTAATTCATCATCTTCTTTCACATCTTTACTAGATGAAATCACTTTATCTTCTTTATACACTATGCTATATCCTTTTTTCATAATGTTTAAAGGATTAACTAGAATTAGTTTGTCTAGTTTATTAATAAATTCATGCTCTAGAGAAGTTATCTTATTAACTATCTCCTTATTTATATTTCCCAATAATTGGTTTATTTTCTCTTTTTCTGTATCTAATTTATTTGGAAGATTTAATAATTCTAATCGTTTTTCAAGATTTGAAACATTTAAATATGCTTGATTTAAAACATTACTTGGAGAATTAGATTCTAATCTTTGCTTTAAATAATTATATTCATTATTAAATCTTACCAAATTATTATCAAAAGATCTTAAATAATAGTTATTATTTAGGTTTTCTAACGCTAGTTCACTTGATTCAATTTTTTTATTAAAAGATGTATTTATTCTTTCTTTAACATCATCAAGTTTTCTAAGTAGTTCATCTTTATCAGGTGTCACTTTTACAGCCGCAGCTGTTGGGGTTTCCGCACGTGCATCACATACAAAATCGCATATAGTATAATCGGTTTCATGACCTACACCACTAACAATTGGAATTGAAAATTCATAAATTGTCTTTGCTAAAAGTTCATCATTAAAACAATTCAAATCTTCAAAACTTCCTCCACCACGAGCAATAATGACAACATCTACTATTTTATCACGTTCTATAAGTTTCATTGCTCTTATTATTGATTTTGGAGCATCGTTTCCTTGTACAAGAGATGGATATAAAATAATATTTGCTAAAGGAAATCTTCTATTAATTGTTGAATTAATATCTCTAAAAGCATCTGCAGTGCTTGAAGTTATTACTCCTATATTAGTTGGATATTTAGGAATCGGTTTTTTATGAGACTCATCAAATAATCCTATTTTTTCTAATTTTTCTTTTGTTTCAAGAAACTTTTGGAATAAATATCCTTCTCCATTATCAATAATCTCATTAACAATTAAGTTATAAGTTCCTTTTCTCTCATATGGAGTGATTGCTCCAGTAATTAAAACTTTCATACCATCTTTCGGCATAAAAGTTAGTTTAGAAGCAACATTTTGAAAGATAATACTTGATAATTCTGATTCAGTATCTTTTAAAACAAAGTATAAATGTCCTTTAGAAACTCTCACATTAGAAATTTCCCCTTTGACATATACGAGTCTTAAAGCTACATCAGTACTTAATTTATATGATATATATCGATTAATCGCACTGACAGTATAGTATTTATCCTCAGAAATCATTATTTTCTTATTCCTTTAGCAATTTTATCTAAAACACCATTATTAAATTTTGATGTATAGAATTTATCAACTTCAGAATATTCTTTTGATAAATTAACAATTTCATTAATAATAATTGGAGTTGGTGTATCAGTAAACATTATTTCATATGTACCAATTCTTAATAAAGCTCTATCAACATATGAAACTCTATCAAGAGGATAATTATCTAAATATCTAGCAATCATATGATCGATTTTATTTTGGTTTTCTAATACTCCTAAATACAATTTATCAGAAAACATTTTGTCATAAACTAATTCATTTTCTTCTAAATTTTCACTAGTATCATTTTTTTCTACTTCTTCTAATAACGTATCAAAAGTATCTAGATTATCATTAGTTTTTAATAAATCATTTTGATAAAGTTTAATCATTGCTTTTACTCTACTAATATTTCGTTTCATATTGTTCACCTTTTCTAAAATTTTATAATCTAATAATTTATTATAGCATAAAATGAGTTGATTTACAATAAAATAAAAGTCAAAAAAACTAGCATTATAGTAAAAGCTAGTTAAGATTAATAAATAGTTTATAATTTATATCATTTATAGTAAATTCTATCAATTCATTATTTATTTCAGTATAGCCATTATTATTACTTGATAATAAACTAATATTAACAGATACATCTTTATAATAATTACCACTTTTATCATAGATTCTTGTGTTTTGTTCGCTTATGTTATTTTGAGCAAGTTTCTCTTCATCTAAAGAATAATAATTACCAATAAAAAGATATTTACCTTTTTTCTTATACATTTGAGCAACTAATAAATCATTTTCTTCATTAATAGCTATCAGTAATGAGTTATTTAAATCAATTTCAAAATCATAAATTTTTTCTTTAATTTCATTATTATATGAATTGAAGGGATTATGTTCATATTCTACGTTATAAGCTTTTTCAGACGAATCGTAATATTTAGTTGAAAAAATCTTGCTTGGAGTAATCATAGATATACCATTAATAAAAATAAACACTATTAATAGTATTAATATAAAAACTAATAAACCAATTTTATTAAAGTTATTCTGTTTCATAATTAATTATTCTCCTAAATAATTTATACAAAAAATTTATTTCATTATATAAAATATTATCAAAGTTGTCAAATAAATTATAAATAAAAAGCGCATACCTGAAAGTATACGCTAAAATCTTATGTATTTGATGCGTTAGCCATAACTTCTTGTGCAGTTTGAAAACTAACTGTCACATCATTTAAAATATTATCAAAACCTGTTAAAGCCATAACGATAATTTCATTAGCAACTGTAACTGAATTTGTATCAGAAACAACAGTAATATTAACTCCAGTATCAGTTGCATGAACAAATGCATCTCGATATCCTTTGTTAATAATCTGAACTTCTAACAATAATTCTTTTTCAGTTAAAGAATTTAAATATCTTTTTTCTTCTAATGCTGAATTCTTTTCATCAACTGTTTTATCACTACTAGCAATAATAGCATCTAAACTTAAAACTTCTTTAGTTCTTTCTTCGTTTAAAGTTAATCTTAATGATTGTAATTCTTCAAGTCTACCTGTAGTTTCGATTGTACCTTCATCATTAGGTTCCTCAGTAACGTCATCTTTAAATGGCGAACGAATAAAATAGACAGACAACATTAAAACTAAAGTTAACAAAATTAATACTAATTGATTTTTCTTTAACATTCTTCACCCTCCATAACTATTACAATATATGAAGAGTAAGTATATATTATTACTTAATAAAAATTAAATTATTAAACTAAATCAGGTGAATTATTAATTCTATATAATACAAATAAATAGTACACAGCAAAGATGAATAAATACATTGATGAGAATAACATTGGGTTAAACCACATCACAACAAATGAAATTAATGTAGGTACAATATTTGATATTGCGGCAATATTATAATATTCTTTGAATGTTTTAAGTTTACCATTACGTTTAAATAATAAACTAAATAATATTTTCTTTATCATAAATTCTCCTT
>CAZHQU010000172.1:0-1154 GCA_964534245.1 uncultured Coprobacillus sp. | reverse complement strand
TAAACTAAATAATAAAGTAATAATTAAAGGATAAATTATACAGAATATAAATGCCGTTAAATTAAATGTTTGAACTACTAATACTTGATATCCAACTTCAAACTTACCTGTCATATATGTTCCAAAATTAGATGATACAAAGTCTTCATAGTTAATACTTTCATTTGCATAATAAGTTAAAACCATAGCATTTTGTAATTTAACATCATTTCTAGTTATATTAAGATCTTCTATACCTTGAGGATGAGCTTGGAAAGATACGAATGTGTTAGTAATAGTAATATAATAATAAGCATCATCATGAATAGCAGTGTGAACTTTTTCATCATATTTATAAGTACAATCATTTAAAGACTGTGCATCTAAATCAATTATAAATTTAATATGATTTTGAACACCAGCATCATTTTTATATGTATATGTATTTTCATAATATGTCATTTGAGTATTAGGGATAAAGTATAAAACAACTTTTTCATTATCATAAATGCCATAATCAGTTTCTACGCCATCAACAAATAATTTATTATTAACCATTGTAAATAACGGATTCTTATTAGTAATTAAAATATTTTCATATGTTTTACCATTAATAACTAATAAACCTCTATCAGTCACTTCAACCTTCACAACTGAAATTACATCTTCTTTTGTAACTCCAGAAACACTAATAAGTTTATCAGAAACATTTTCAATAATAATTCCACCATCAGCACTCGATACGTTTGGAGTGGCTTCAGTATTAATAACAATGTTAGTATCACTTTCATTAAACATCCAGTTCTTTTCGCCTTTAGAAATAACTCCTAAAATAGAACTATCAGTACTAATTTTATTTAATGCTAAACCTGGTGCATTAATAACTCCTTCAAGACTAACAAATTTATTTTCTTTAATTTCTTGAATAAATGTATCTAATTCTTCACCAGCAGTAGGCATATCCAATAGAGAATGTAAATAATACAAATCATTCTCAACAACTAATTCGTGAGTTTTCTTCTCGTAATAAAATTCTGTTGGAAAAACAACAGCATACATTGAAATTACAAATAAACATATTGCGAAAAGAACAGACATATCCTTAAATCGCTTCATATGTTTTGGTATAAATAATGATTTTATAAAGTCTAATACAGTCATAATTCATCTCCTTA
>CAZHQU010000171.1:0-4610 GCA_964534245.1 uncultured Coprobacillus sp. | reverse complement strand
GATAGCTTTGGATTATGAAGAATTTTTTATCAAATCTTGTATCTAAAATAAAGATTAGTAAATATTTTAATTTAAAAGATAATATTGAAGATTTTAAAACATTATATAATTTATTAAAAGATTCTATTTCTGAAGATGCACCATTCAGTGCAAAAGATCGAGGTATCATTAAAAAAGGGTATAATGCAGAACTAGATGAACTTAATGATATAAATACTCAAGGAAAAGGTTTCTTATTACAAATTGAAAATAATGAGAAAGAAAGAACAGGCATTAAAACATTAAAGATTGGATATAATCGTGTATTTGGTTATTTCATTGAAGTGCCAAAAGGAAGTTTAAGTTTAGTTAAAGATGAATTTGGTTATGTAAGAAAACAAACAATTTCTACAGGTGAAAGATTCGTCACACAAGAACTAAAAGAAAAAGAAGCGATGATATTAAGAGCAGAGGAAAAAGCGAGTCAACTTGAATATCAATTATTTGTTTCTATTAGAGAAGAATGTAAGAAATATGCTGATAAGTTACAAGAATTAGCAAAAGTACTATCTGAACTTGATATGATTCAAAGCTTTGCAAAAGTTAGTAATGAAAATGGTTATGTTAAGCCTGATATTAATGCTAATAATATTATTGATATTAAAAATGGTAGACATCCTGTTTTAGAAACATCAATTGATAACTATGTTCCAAATGATGTTAAAATGAATGAAACTGAGTCAATATTATTAATAACTGGACCTAATATGAGTGGTAAATCAACATATATGAGAGAACTAGCTTTAATTGCAATTATGAATCAAATTGGATGTTACGTTCCTGCAACAAGCGCAAAAATACCTCTATTTGATGCTATATATACAAGAATTGGTGCTGCCGATGACATTGTTAGTGGTCAATCTACATTTATGGTAGAAATGAATGAAGTAAATAATGCATTAGAATTTGCTACTAAAAATTCGTTAATATTATTTGATGAAATTGGGCGTGGTACAGCAACTTATGATGGAATGGCCTTAGCCCAAGCTATTATTGAATATATTCATGAGAATATTAAATGCAAAACATTATTCTCTACCCATTATCATGAATTAACGAGTTTAGAAAAAGATTTAGAAGAACTTAAGAATGTTCATGTAAGTGCAGAAGAAATCAATGGTGATATTGTCTTTATGCATAAAGTACTTAAAGGTAGCATTGATCAAAGCTATGGTATTAATGTAGCAAAACTTGCTAATATTCCAATTGAAGTAATTTTGAGATCAAAAGATATATTGTTTAAACTAGAATCAAGTAGAAGTGATAAGATAAACTTATCAATTAGTAACTATCAAGCTCCGCTTTTATACGATTCAAAAACTGAAAAAGAAACATATGTATTAAATAGTATTAAAGAAGCTAATATATATCAAATGAGTCCTATTGAAGCTCTTACTTTCTTAGATGAACTTCAAAAAAAACTTAAATAGTTTATTATCTTAAAAGGAGAAAGAAATGTCTAAAATTAATATATTAGATGAACATATGATAAACTTGATTGCTGCGGGTGAAGTAATTGAGAGAATGGCTAGTGTTGTAAAAGAATTAGTTGAAAATAGTATTGATGCTGGTTCAACTAAAATCGTTATTTCACTAGTTGATGCAGGTTATAAAGAAATAACTGTCTCTGACAATGGCTGTGGAATGGACGAATTAGACATGAAAAAAGCCATTTTACCTCACGCTACAAGTAAAATTGCTGATCCAAATGATTTGTTTTCTATTAGCACATTAGGTTTTAGAGGTGAAGCGTTAGCATCTATAGTTGCTGTATCAAATGTGAAAATTAAAAGTTCAACAGGAAGTGGCAAAGGATTTATGTTAGGTATTCGCGCTGGTAATATTACAAGTGCTGCATATATTGGTCATCCTAAAGGAACAGATATACAAGTAAGAGATTTATTCTATAACACTCCAGCAAGACTTCAAAATTTAAAAAGTGTAAATCAAGAATTAAGTTATACTATTGATTATGTACATAAAATTGCAATGGCAAATCCTCATATTGCATTTAAATTAATCAATAATGATAATGTAATCTTTACTTCATTTGGAAATGGTAATCAATTAGAAGTAGTTAATTCTGTTTATGGATTAAGCTCTGCTAAAAACATGATTACAATTGCTGAAAGTAATCATTTATTTAAAATATGTGGATCAATATCAAATTTAAATGTTACTAGATCAAATAAAAATAACATAACAATAATTGTAAATGGACGAGTTGTTAAGAATAGTAATGTTGTTAATGCTATAATTGAAGGATATAAAACATTACTTACAGTTGGAAGATATCCAGTTTGTGTTATAGAGATTTTTGTTGATTATTCGCTTGTAGATGTAAATGTGCACCCAACAAAATCTGAAGTTAGATTTAGTGATGAAAAAGTTCTATTAGACTTAATAAGGGAAACTATTTCTAGTTCGCTATTAAGAAGCAATTTAATAGTTGATAATGATGAAGTCGAAGATCCATATAACAACATTGATGTTGAAGAAGATGAGCCTGTAGAAGTAGATTCATTTGATGAAGAAACTATTGTTTCTAATGAATTAGAAAAAAAGGAAGAATTATTTAATGATGAAATCGAATTAAATTCTGAAATTTCTAATATGGATTTAGAAGAATCAAATATAAACACAGATAATTCTGAAGATGAAATTAATTTATTTAATATTCCAGATACTGAATTAGACGACGAATATCAAGAAGACGAATATCAAGAAGATGAATATCAAGAAGATAATTTAGATATTTTCGAAAGTAAAGAAATTGATTATGAAGAAATTCAAAAAGTAGAAGCAATTACTAACCCTGAAGTAGAAAATGTTCAAGAAAAACCAAAAGCTGAACAAATTTCATTTGATTTTATTCGAAATGAGATTAACAATTCAGGTAATGAAATTGATAAAATAGTTGAACTACATTATGTTGGTCAGTTATTTGGAACATATTTACTATGTCAAAATAATAATTATTTCTATATAATAGATCAACATGCCGCAAACGAAAGAATTAATTATGAAAAAATAATTAATGAATTAAAAAAAGCAAGTGTAGTCAACTATGAATTGTTACTTCCTATAAATTTAACTTTCACTACAAGCGAATCTTTATTAATTAATGATAAACTTTATATAATAAATTCGTTAGGAATTAAACTTGAAGAGTTCGGTGGGGGATCGTTTGTTGTGAGAATGGTTCCATTATGGATCAAACAAAATGATGTTAAAGAATATGTTGAAGATATTATAATGCAAGTTATACGTGAAAAGAAGTCTACTAAGGAAGAGTTCTTAGATGGTATTTCTAAAAGTTTAGCTTGTAAAAGAAGTATTAAAGCTAATGAATTTATGTCCCCAATTCAAATTTCATATTTATTAGAAGATTTAATTAAATGTGAAAATCCTTATACTTGTCCACATGGTCGTCCTATTATTATTAAATACTCTAAATCTCAAGTAGAAAAGTGGTTTAAAAGAACATAATGCCTAAATTTGATGATAAAGTTGTGGTAATTGTTGGACAGACTGGAATTGGGAAGACAGAGATTTCTTTAAAAGTAGCTGAAAAATATCGTGGAGAGATAATAAATTGTGATGCTTCGCAAATGAAAAGAGAACTTAACATTGGTACAGCAAAAATTGACTTAACAAAGACTAATGTTAAACATCATATGATAGATATTATTCCTCCTGATAGAAGATTTTCATGTGCTGATTATCAGAGAGAAGCTCGTAAGTTAATTGCTAGATTAAATTGTGAGGGTAAAGTTCCTTTCATTGTTGGTGGAACTGGTTTATATGCATCAGCTGTAATTTATGATTATAATTTATCTTATGACAAAATGGAAATTGATTTAGATCAATATGAAATTTACACAAATGATGAACTTCATGAAATTCTAGAAAAAGAAGATCCTGAAAGTGCATTGAAAATCCATAAAAATAATCGTGTTAGAATGATAAGAGCAATCGATAGTGCAAGAAATGGATTTAAAATTAGTCAAAATACTGGTAAAGACGATTTAGTGTATGATGCTTTAGTTATTTGTTTAACAACTGATCGTGAAATTTTATACAATAGAATTGATAAAAGAGTTATTCAAATGGTTAGAGATGGCTTTGAAGAAGAGTGCAGACAGCTTATGAACAAAGGTTATGATTTAATATTATTCCCCGATATTGGCTATAACTATATGTCTTTATGTGTTCAAGGAATATATCCTATTAGAGATGTCATTGAAGCTACTCAAAAAGCTACTAGAAGATATGCTAAGAGACAAATGACATGGTTTAAAAACCAAATGGACTGTGTTTATGTAAAAATGAATTACTCGAAACCATCTCAAACGGTTAATGAAATATGTAAGTTAATTGATGAGTATTTAAAAAAATAGACCTTTTATAGAGAGGGTGCTGAATTTATACCATTAAATTGAATATTTAATATATAATAAAAAAATTAAACAGCTAATATTATGATTTAATTCATAATTATTAGCTGTTTTTGTTTATAATTTCATTTATTATCCTTATTTTCTTTTCTTAAAGTTATTATTCTTTTCAAA
>CAZHQU010000170.1:0-4616 GCA_964534245.1 uncultured Coprobacillus sp. | reverse complement strand
CATCATTACTAAATCTAAATCAAACACTTGCCCACCATACATTATTAAATATCCTAGTCCTGCTCGAGAAACCAAGAACTCTCCAACAATAACACCTATCCAAGACATTCCTACATTTATCTTAATTACATTGATTAAATTAATATAATTACACGGAATTATTAGCTTAACTAATATTTGAATTTTACTAGCATTAAAACTTCTTAACATCTTAATTTTATCCTCTTCAACATTCAAAAAATGATTATAAGAAGATATAATCGTTATAATAAGTAATATAGATAAAGATACTACTACTATTCCTTTTACACCAGTTCCTGCCCAAATAATCATAATTGGAGCTAATGCTGTTTTTGGTAGTGCATTTAAAACTGCTAAGAATGGATCTAATAATTTAGATAATCGTTTACTATACCAAAGTAAGCTTGCTATAAATATCCCTAATGTAGACCCTATTATTATTCCAAGTACCACTTCTAAAACTGATATACCTATGTGCTTCCACAGTTCTCCTGTTTCAATGTAACTAATTAATATTTTCATAATTCTGCTAGGACTACTAAAGATAAATGTATCAATTAATTTAAAATAAGCTAACCCTTCCCAAATAGTTAATATTAAAAATAATAAAGTTATTTGACTAATTACTAATTTAATTTTATTATTTTTTCTACTTCTCAATTCAATTTTACAATCATTCATTTGATAGTTCACTCCAAATCATATCATAATATACACTAAACTCAGGGGATTTTCTCTTTTCATATGGAGTAAGTTCTAAACTTTCATTAAACTTTATTTCATGTATTTTCTTAATACTTGAAGGTCTTTTACTCATCACTATTACTTTATCAGCGATTGAAATTGCTTCACTTATGTCATGAGTCACAATTATTGCTGTTTTTCTTTCTTTTTTTATTATCTGATAAATATCATCAATTACATTAATTTTAGTTTGATAATCTAAGGAAGCAAATGGCTCATCAAGTAAAAGAATATCAGGATTAACTGCTAAAGTTCTAATAAGTGCAACTCTTTGTCTCATACCACCACTTAACTCTTTAGGATAATGCTTCCTAAAATCATCTAATCCGTATGTTTTTAGCATTCTATTAACTTCATCAATTAGTTTATCATTTTTATGTTCTTTTTTCACTTCAAGACCTAAAATAACATTTTTATATACATTTCTATGTTCTAATAAATGATCATGTTGAAACATATATCCAATATCACCATTTACTCTTACAATTCCTTCTGTAGGTGTTTCTAAACTTGAAATTAGATTTAGCATTGTGCTCTTCCCGCAGCCACTAGGTCCAGTTATTGCAATTATCTCACCTTTTCTTACTTTCAAATGAATATTTTTAAGAACAAGTAATGGTTTATCATCATTACAATATCTTTTCGAAACATTATCAAATTGTAATATTGCCATTTTCTCACCTCATACTTTATATTATGTTTTTTATAAAATAATGTATAGGCGTTTTATTTTGAATAATAATTTATTTAATATATTATAAAAAACTGAAATGCAAATAACACTTCAGTTTAATTAATGATTATTCTTTTTGATTCAATTTCGGATATAATCCATTCAACAAGTCAACTTTTGTGTAGTCCCATACTTCATCATCCCATTCTAATGTTAAACTATAAAAATAATAATCGCTCATAGTTTCTAAGGACATTTTTGTTCCAAAAGTTTTTACGTTATTACCTGCAGAAGTAATAGATACATTTTCATAAGTATAACAATTATTAATTGTACCGTTGCTTTCTGAAGCTATATCACCTGCCATACTATAACGTGAATAACTTGAATATCCTTTTGAATAAACTGTGCCTCTAGTTATACAATTAGTAATATTTTTACTATTATATCCTGCCACTATTCCAGCATATGATGCATCCCCTGCATACTCGGCACTAACTGTACAACTAACATATCCATTTTGAATAAAACCCGCGTTATATCCTGTTACTCCACCAACATAGTTATTTCCATTAAAATCATAATTTGTATATGCATTAATGTATCCTAACACTATAATATCATGAATATTTCCCTTATTATATCCAACTAATAGACCACCATATATATCAGTTCTTTGATTTGTAAATTTAACATTTATGCTTCCAACTTCTGATGAACAAGAATAAATATCACCTGTGTTATATCCTACTAATCCACCAATATAAAAAGGATTTGAAGTTGTACTGTTATTTAAGATTAGTTCGAATCCATCTATATTTAAATTTCTAATAGTACCTGCATTATAACCAAACAATCCATTGTATTGACTAACACTTAATTTATAATTATATATCGAATATCCTTGACCTTCAAATATTCCTGTAAATGGATTTTCTGCTGTTCCTATAGGCTTTAAAGCTAAACCATTACAATTAATGTCATTCATTAGAACGTATGTTCCAGATAAATTATTCTTGATTTTTGCTAAATCATTTAAATTATATATTTTTGTTCCAGTAATTTTTGCTCCCGCTTCCCATTTTGCGTATAAGTTAATGCTTTCATGTACTCTATATGGAGAAGTCACTTCATATTCATCACTTAAATCTTCATACCATCCTATAAAAGTATATCCATCTTTTTTTGGTTTTGGTAATTCTATTGAATATCCTTGAGTAATGGTTAACTCACTTTCATATCCATCTAATGATCCACCATTTAAAACAAACTTTACATTTACTAATCCTTCAGGTGCAATATTACCGTTTATTTCATATAAATTCTTCCATTCAGTATCAGTTATGTATTTCCATTGTACCCATACACCATCTACACGAAATTCTACTGTATTCCCTTGATCACCTTTTGCTCCTTTAATTAAGGCTAATTCAATTAAATTTTTCCAGTTTGAATCATCTTTGTATTTCCATTGTATATGTGTTGAAGATACATTAAATTCTACTTCTCTACCCGCATCTCCTTTATCACCTTTTGCTCCTGTCAATGTTTTTAAATCTATTAGATTTTTCCAAGATTCTTCATCTTTATATTTCCATTTAATATAACCTGAATCAACAGTTAATTCAATTTCACTTCCCGAATCACCTTTGTCACCTTTTGCTCCTGTGAGTAAAGATAAATCTAATAAGTTTTTAAATTCATTATCGCTACTATATTTATATTGTAGGTGTGTTGGTGTTACATTAAATTCTACACTATCTCCTTTTTCACCTATTAATGTATCTAAATCTATTAAATTCTTCCAAGAATCTTCATCATTATATTTCCACTTAATATATCCTTCTTCAACGGATAATTCTACTTCTTTACCTGGATCTCCTTGATCACCTTTATCTCCTGTAAGCAATGATAATTCAATTAAATCTATCCAGTTTTCATCACCAGTATATTTATACTGTAAATGAGTAGATGTAATAGAGAAAACTAAAGATTTTCCATCTTCTCCTTTTTCTCCTACTAAATCTTTAAGTTCAATTAAATTATACCATTCCTCTCCTGTATATCTATGTTTTATAAATCCATCTTCTACCTTAATCTCAATTTCTTTCCCGTTATTTCCAGCATCACCTTTAAGTGATTCTAGCCATGCTACTTCATTTCCATTAAACCCATTTTCAACAGCAATTTCATATGCTGATTTTCCGTTGTCACCTTTTTCTCCTTGATAGCATCCAAACATCATTAAAGAAAGTAACAACATTAATACTACAAACCCATTTTTTATATATTTCATAAACTCCTCCTATCTAAAAGGTAATCCTTTTATATATTATAGCCCCCCCCCCCCGATATCTTTTGTCAATATTTTTTATTTATTTTTTTTAAAAGATATTATTAATCTAGTAGTATGATATAATAAAAAAAGACCCAGAATTAATCTGAGTCTAAATTAATAGATTATTGCATTCTTAAGACACCAATCATTTTTGAGCCACCATAGCTTTCAAATGATTGTAAAATACATTCACCATTACCCGCATTAGTATTATGTAATAAATATGGTACACCTTGGGCATTTTCACCAATGTACATCATCACATGACTACTTGTAAAAATTAATGTTCCTGGAGCATAAGTCATAAGGGCTGTGCTTGTTAAGCCACTTACACTTTTACCATATGTAGGGATAGCTACTTGATTGCTAGTATTTCTTGGCATCATGAATCCAAACGAATTGTAAATTGCATTCATTGTTGAAGAGCAGTCTCTTCCATCTTTGCCTTTATCACCCCAGCTATAATCAATGCCTAATAATTTAAATGCTTGTCTGAAGACATTTTCATAAGTATAATCTAAATATCCAACATTATAATCATCAGATTTTTCAAAAGATAAATCTTTTAGATTAAGTGTTCCATCTGATTTTCTAGTTGGGAAAGAAATCTTATATAAGTTTTCTTCATCATTTAGTAATGGGAATGCTTGACCCATTCTTACATGAGCATTTTCTAATAATACATAATCACTAATAACAACTAACTTATCTTCTGCATGTAAAAAGTTAACCATTTCATCATAACTACATGTAGCTACATATTTCTTTTCAATCCATCCATTATAGTTTAATGCTTGTACAAAGTACCAGTTTTTATCTAAGCTTTCATGATAAATAGCC
>CAZHQU010000169.1:0-4628 GCA_964534245.1 uncultured Coprobacillus sp. | reverse complement strand
GCGGTAGCCGCCAGTTCCGTCATACCGAAGCCCTTCAGAACTTCGTGCCGGCAGTATTGTAAGAACAGATTTATTTGAGATGCTATATTACTATAATCGTGATGATTTAGGTGCTCGATACACGCCTGAGGCTACTACATTCAAAGTTTGGAGTCCTACTGCTAAAGAAATAGAAGTAGAAGTAATTTCACCTTGCGGCGTAGTTAAGTATTATGATTTAATTGCTAAACCACGTGGGGTATGGGCACTTACTTTAGATGGTGATTTAGATTGTTATAAGTATCGTTTTCATGTTCGAATCAATTCTACTTTTGACACTGTAATTGATCCGTATGCTATTGCTAGTGATGCTAACGGGCACTATAATTATATAATAGACCGAAAAAAATTATATAAATTTAAATATGAAAAACCAGAATTTTCAGGAAGAGCAGTTGACGCTGTTATTTATGAATTACATATAAGAGATTTTACAATTGACCCTACTATTAATAATCCTTATAAAGGGAAGTTTTTAGGATTACTTAAAAATTGTAAGACTCCTGGAGGACATCCAACAGGATTACAATATTTAAAAGAATTAGGCGTAACACATATTCAGTTACAACCAATATATGACTTTGGTAGTGTTGATGAATTAAATCCAGATGCTTTGTATAATTGGGGCTATGATCCAGTTCAATATAATGTTCCTGAAGGATGGTATAGTACTGATCCTAATGATCCATATAAACGTGTAAATGAATTGAGACAATTAATTGATGAAATCCATCATGCTGGTATGCGTGTGACGATGGATGTTGTTTATAATCATGTTTATGATAATAAGACATTCCCTTTTGATAAATTGGTACCAGGTTATTATTTTCGCTATGATGAACGAGGAATGTTAACAAACGTTAGTGGATGTGGAAATGATGTAGCTTCAGAAAAAAGGATGGCTCATAAGTTTATTTTAGACTCGGTTAGATACTGGGTGCGTAATTTTAATTTAGATGGATTCCGTTTTGATTTGATGGGCCTACTTGATGTAGATACGATGAATGAAGCATTGATGATAATGAAAAACGCAGATCCTAATGGAATAGTATATGGTGAAGGATGGAATATGCCATCAAATATTCCTGAAGAAGAACGTGCTAATATGAATAATTATTTATTAATGCCTAATATTGGATTTTTTAATGATAAATTTAGGGATTTATTAAAAGGAAGCCAATGGAATAAAACATTAGGATTTGCCGCTGGTGGAAAAACAAGTTATTTAGATGTGTTGTATTTAGTTACTGGAAGTAGTATCGATAATTACTTGTTTGATTCTCCAAATCAATCAATAAATTATGTAGAATGTCACGATAATTATACATACCGTGATTTCGTTACTGAAGTGGCTCCTAAGATGAGTGAAGAAGTGAAAAAAGACTATGCTAAATTAGCTTTGTCAATGGTTTTAGTCAGTCAAGGTGTGCCTTTTATTCATTCTGGTCAAGAATTTTTCAGGACAAAAAAAGGCGTTGAAAATTCCTATAAATCACCAGATGAAATAAACATGATTGATTGGAGTTTGGCTGATGAAAACTGGGATATGGTTGAAATGGTTAAAGATTTAATTTCAATTAGAAAAGAATATAATGTTTTCCGTCAATATCGAAAATCAGTTATTAAATCAAGTATTAAGTTGAGTAGTAAATTAAGCGAATCAAATTCAATTGTCACTGTTGGAAAAGGTGTAGAAGAAACATTCTATGTAATCTTTAAAAATGATTATAGTTATGAATTTATTGATTTTGATAGCACAATGACATTGATTTTTAATGGTAGAAGAAGATGCTCTACTATTTGTGAATCAATAGGCTTTGATAAGCCTGGAGTATATATTATATTGAAGGGAAGGGAATAATATGGAATATTTACCAAATGAAAAATATAGTTGTTATGGTCGAATAGATTCAAAAAATACCTCTGATGGAATTTCTAATTATTTGGTAAGTCTATCAGATGGAAGTCAAATCAATTTAAAAGTAACAGATGATAGAGAACTAGTTATTGGTGATGTTTATTCTTTATCTTTTGAGTGTAGATTTAATGGGACTAGAAATTCATATATCCTTATTAATGAGTTGAATATTTTCAAATGTCCTTTAAATGACGAGGTATATGATGTATTTAAGAAGTTTTTTCCTTATGTTAGTGTTGGAATACCTGCATTAGAAAGAAAATTAGATGAGTATCTTTCTATGATTTCTAATGAAGTGATTAAAGCTATTTGTTATGATGTTTTCAGTAGATATCGACATGACTTTTTAATTTATCCTGCTGCGGTTAAAATGCATCATAATTATATCGGCGGACTAGCATATCATACGCTTTCAATGTGCGATTTAGCAAAAGCATTTTCTGGCATTTATGATTGTGTTGATTTAGATTTATTGATTGCTGGTGCATTACTTCACGATGCATCTAAGATAATTGAGTTTAAAGGACCAACTGATAGTGAATATTCTATAAAAGGACAATTACTAGGTCATTTAGTATTAGGTGCAATCGAAATAGAAAAAACTGCAGAAAGATTAGGTTTAATCGATAAAGAAGAAGTTTTGCTGTTACAGCATATGTTAATTTCACATCACGGTCAACCAATATATGGTGCATGTAAAAAGCCTGAAACACCAGAAGCGTTATTGTTATGGATTATTGATACAATCGATTCAAAGATGCGTGTAATTGATGAGAGATTTGTTGATTTAGAGCCTGGAAGTTTTTCAGAAGCAATTGGTGTTTTAGAAAGAATGAAATTTTATAAAAGAAAATAATGCTCCATGTAGAGCATTTTTTTCTTAAAAAAAAACTCCTTTTTTAAAGGAGTTAATTTTTAATTATTCAGTAACAGGAGTGTAGTTGATAATATATTGATCAACTAAGTTCCACCAACCAGCTAAGTAACTAATTGATGCATCACTGTAATCTTCATATGAATCAAATTGACGTTTTTGGATTTCAATGAATTCATCATATTTTGCATCAAGAGTTTCATCAGCAAAATCAATATCTAATTCAGTTTCAGCTAATAAAATATTTTTAAACGATTCGTCATTAAATCTAGAAGTAAAATCTGAATAGAATTTAGAGATGTATGTTTGAACAGCACTTGGTAAATCTGTAACACCATCGTCAGTATTAATTTGTGCTTCATAAATTTTAATTTGGTTAATACTTGCCCATTTATTTTCACTATAAGCATTTTCGATTGTAATTTTTTCATCATTTACTTCAATTATGATATCAACATATTGATCGCTACTATCGTTATTTTCAGTATATAAAGCAGAAGTTACACTTCCAGAACTATATACACCTAAAATATGATATCCATAACTTGTTTTAATTAATTCATCAATTGTTGTAACGCTTGGAGCTAAATAATCATCATTTAATTTGTTATCTTCTGATAATTGTGCGTATAATTTTTGAACACCGATTCCAAATTCTTTTACATAATTAGAATATGTTGAACTACTTACGCTTGATAAGTCTTCAATAGTTAATCCTAAATTAAATTCTGATTTATAAGTTTCCCAAGTTTTAGTAGAATCACTTAATAATGTTCCATTTGCATAGAATTCTCTTAATACATAATCTAATGCGTCAACTAAAGAAGAATAGTCTTGTTCAACGATGTAGTTAACTTCTTTAACGATTGCATCCATTGCAGTTACGATAGCGTCTGCGAATGCAGTTTGTTTTTCAGCACTTAATTTCTTAACATAGATTTCAGGATCATCAGGAGTTCCGTCAGAATCAAAATCAACTGTTAATAAAATATGTTTAACGCTTAAATCGAAATATTTGTCATGGTATTGTTTACTAAATGCATAAATTAATTCATAGTAATTTTCTGGGTTTGCTTCTACATAGTAATCCCAAATCTTTTGAGATTTATAATAGTCTTTAATTTCGTCTTCGTTTGTGTTACCGAAATATGAGAATAGGAATACATCTTTTCCTATTGAAGCAGGTAATCCACTTGAAGAGAATGAATCTTCTTCAAATGAAGTAATTATATCGTTATATTCTGTTTCGATAGTTTCTAAATCTTCATCAGTTAATTTATCAGCATATTCGCTTTTTAATAAAACTTTAGAAGTGAAGTAATCCATTGCAGTTGTTAGTCCTAACAATTCTTCTAATTTGTTATAGAATGACTCAACTGTAATATAAGTTTCTCCAACTTTTGCTACATAGTTATTATATTCATCCTTCCATTCACTTGCTTCTAAGCGTTTGTGGTCTGAATTTTCAACAGCGTATAATGCATCATATACATAATCATAAATTACGATTTCTGTATCATATACTTTTTCTACTAATAATGAAGAAATTACAGAAGAAGTAAGTTTTCCATCAATAATTTCGGCAACTATTTCTTCTTTTGCAGCAGCTTTATCTTCATCAGATAATGATTCATAATCTACTTCTGGTTTTTCAGCATTTAAATATACTAAGTATACAACTTCACCAAATTGTTGATATAATTTGTAATCTCCGCTTTCCATATTATTAATCAAAGATACAAGGCTTGAATTATAAGCACTTAATTCATCAGTTGTTAATAAGAAGTTTTCTTCGTT
>CAZHQU010000168.1:0-4639 GCA_964534245.1 uncultured Coprobacillus sp. | reverse complement strand
CGGCTACATCCCATCCGCTGGCACTTCACGCACTGACCTTACTCTGATACGAAGATTTATTCAGTTAAGCCTATTTTACCTTACGCTTTGATTTTTTTAAAGACCATATCAAAAATTTCATCTGCCATCGGGCAATATTTTTCCAGCATCGCCTGTGTCTCGGCCTCTAAAGCTTCCGCACATTCCCGATTCTTCATACTTTTTGTATTGATGAACACATTCAGAGATGCACCCTGCAGTGCAGCTTTACAGCATACAACACCTACACCAGCATCGGAAATCGCATGTGCATATCCTTTTTCTGCAAAACCCACTATCACATCCAGGGCATTACAAATTGTTCGCATGATATCCATCGGAGCACGACATGCCTCACAAAGAGCCGCTTCAATTACAGCAGGTCTCTCTGGATTATCTTTCGGCAGTTTGTACGCATCCATCAGCGGTGTGAAGCAGGCTGCATCATCATCAATCATTGACAGCAATGCATTGCGCAACTGTTCTGCCTGCCCCATCAAAGCTTTGATCTCACCTTCTACTTCAGCATATGATTCATTAGGCCTTCCAGCAAATTTCTTGTTATACTTTCTTGTTTCTTTTACTACTCTTTCAAATGCTTCACTTCCATTTGTAAATAGATTACTTGTACCATCGATTACATCTTTGTTTAGTCTTTCTTGACTTAAAAGAAGCTTTGCGGCGGAAGTGCCTGTTAAAGATTCACCTCCACAGCTAATCATTAATGGGATAATAAATACTATAAGTAATATAGCTAAAAATATTTTTTTCGTAATCTTATTCATATAAACCTCCTATGTTTTGCTTTCTAAATAATTGAATAATGATTTTAATAAATCTTCAGCATGTTTCTTAAAATCAAACCTTTCAATGAATTTAATTATATCTATAACTTCTTCTTTAGGAACATCATATATTTTTAATAATGTTTCTAAAAATCTTTTTCTTTTTCTCTCAATAGTGAAGTACATATCACATGGTACTGAGATATATCCACGCATAATACCAGCACTAGCTATTTCTAGTTCGTAAAAGTCTTTTGTTTCTAGTTCCGTTAAACTATCTTTGAAGACATCTTCTAGTTTACTAGTTATAGTCTTATAAACAACTTTAGATGTATTAGGTAGAGAATAACTAACTAGATACATCTCTCTTATATGCTCTTCCCCTTCAGCCATATAAAGCTGAAGCACAGTCTCAAAAGCATAGATTAATAACTTATCATTAGTATATTCCTTAGTAATCTCAATACTCTTTTCAAACTGAAACTCTAAAACTAAACCAACTAATTCACTTAAAATATTTTCCTTTTCACCAAAAAGTCTAAATACATCATTATAACTAACATTAGCTTCTTCTGCTATATCTTTTATTCTAGTATTAGAATAACCATTTTCAATAAACAGCTTAGAAGCTGAATGCAAAACTAACGATCTTGTCTCTTCTTTTTTTCTATTTAAAGGTCTTGACACAAATAATCTCCTTATTTTGAACTCGAGTTCATACTTAAGTTTATTATATACTAAATTATTCCATTTGTCAATTAAATATGAAAAAAGTACCCAGTTATTTTTGATTGTTTGATTGTTGTATGAAGAAGATTGCGGCCCCGCTGCTACGTGTCCAATTTTCCTAATATCAGGTACCTCCCCTATGCTAATGATCCATCATTCCTGTGTGCTTCTATAGCAGCTTTTATGAGTATTTTGTACAAAAAAACTTATAGGCAACCAGAAATAGGTTACTTATAAGCTGTTTTTCTTCAATGGTTTCCTGATACATTTTTTGACACTATTTTAACATTAAATGATTTTATATTAAATTCCACTATGACCAAGTGTCAACTTAATATTTATAAATTCATCAGTAGAGTTTTTTACAGACCCAATTTTTGGACTCTAGGTTTGTTAGTTTGTTAACTTTTATATTATTAATCTTTCTTATCAAAACTTTCAATTACTTTTCTTACTTCATTTTGTAATACTTCTATATCAGGCATTACAGTTGTATATTTAGCAGCATAAATATTATTTTGTAATCCTTGAATAGATAGTTCAGCAATTGATTGTTCTTTATCTGCACATAGGATAATTCCAATTGGATCTTGATCTAACTCATCATTCACTTCATTTTTATAATAATTAATATACATATTCATTTGACCGAAATTCTCTGGTTTTAATTTATTAATTTTTAAATCTATTAAAACATAGGCTCTTAATATTTTGTTATAAAATACCATATCAACATAATAATTCATTCCAGCAATACTAATTCTTTGTTGAGAACCAACAAACATAAATCCTCTGCCAAGTTCTAATAAGAAATCTTCAATATGTTCTATTAAAGCTTTTTCCAAATCAGATTCTAACATTGGTTTTTCTTCTGGTAAACAAACAAACTCTACCACCATCGGATCCTTAATGAAACTATCTGGTGTATTATAGGTTATTCCTTTTTGAGAAATTTCTAAAACAATTTCTTTATTTACTTCTCCTTTTGATAATAATAATCTCTGATATAACGCAGAATCTATTTGTCTTTCTAATGCTCTTACACTCCAATTAGAATTTTCACATTCATGCTCATAAAATGCTCTTTCATTTTTGTCTGAAATTGCTAATAATAACAAATAATGAGACCAACTCAATTTTCCAGACAGTGTCTGGAATTTTGGATATTCAATGAAAAACTTTCTCATGCTAAATAAATTAGACTTGGAAAATCCTCTTCCAAATTCATTTGTTAATTCTTTTGAAATTTCTTTTAAAAGCCTAGAACCATATTCTGCTTTTAAATTACCATTTTGTTCTTCTTCAACAATTCTTTTTCCAATATTCCAATATGTTTGAAGCATTATCGTATTAACATTAGTAATAACAATTTTTCTAGATTGTTCAATTATATTTTTCAAATCTGAATATAATTCAATATTAATAATTTCATTTTTCATACTATCAACTCCTACTTTTATTATACACTTTTTTAATCATTTTTACAACAAAGATAACATTAATTTTCTTGTATAGAAATGAGTGCAAAAATGTTAAATTTTAGCCAAAATTTTAGAGGGTGATTTTTGATTGTTTGATTATTATATGAACGAGACTGCGGCCCCGCCTTCGTGTTCAAAAAATTTGGAGATTTGATATCCCCTCCCCCTATAAGTTATTATAAGTATAAATGGTATAATTACTGCATTTATACCTCTATTTCAGCCATATGATAAGATTATTTATAGTTTTATAATAAAAAATACCTTCTAAGCTATTATAGAAGGTTTTTGTGTACTTATGAACACAAGAGTCAAATTTGTTCAAAAATAAAAGTCAATTTTGCGTAATTCTTAAACTTAATAATATTCAATTCCAATAATCAAAAATGCTCAAACCCTATACAAGATTTGAGCATTTATTTTTATTGTTTTGGTGTATATAATTTTATCCTTACTTCACAAAGTTTTTGATTAGCAAGATTTAAAAGAGTTTCTATTTTTGACTTATTTTCTCGTTTAATTGTTTTATTATCAAAACAAGTATCTATAATTACTTCATAATCATGAAATTTTGTTTTTATAAAGTCAATCTCTGTAGTGACTTTTAGTCTTTTTGCATTGTTTTCTAAAAGGGTAATGTAATTTGTAAAATTTCTTTTAGCAGAAAGTAATTTCTTATGTTCTTCACTTTCTACATTAGTTGTTTGTGGAACTAGAATATTACTTTCAATAATTAGATCCATTTTATCAATAATTACTACTGTTGCATCCACAAGCCTTCTATTATCATTTTTTTCTTCTACAATTAATATTGTAATGGAAAATCCTATGATTCCTAAAATAATTGTTGCAAAAATACTAATTATTTCGTAGAAAGTAGCATCCCAAAAATCATCATTACAAGATTGTTTTATAATCCAGTAAGAAAAAGCTAAAATTAAAAATGATACAAATATTCTAATACCAATTTTATAATCTTTTTTCATTTTTATTTATGTGCATTTTCAATATAGGATTTTACCCTATCAATTAATGCAATCTCCTCATCAGATTTAAACTCTAAAATTTGAAGTACTTCTTTTGAACCAAATTTTCTAGCTAATCCACCAAAAGCTTCTTCTAAAAATGAAATTAAATATCCATAGCCGCCATCAAAATCAATTAATAACTTTTCTTTTTTTTCTTTTGCTTCAAGAAATTTTGGGATTAATACATCTTCTCTAAATTCTTCACCAGAATACTTACCATCTTCTCTTGATCTTGCACCTGGAGTTTCAGAAAAATCTTTTGCAATATTAATAACCAACATTTTGCACCTCCTTATTAATTAATAATTCCCAATAATATAATGTGCCCATTAATTCATTTTTTAATTCAACAGATGATATTTCATCTACACCATTTTTTAATCTACAGCATGCTTTTCTACTTATTATATCCATATTATGTACATTATCATCAATAATTGCTTTATGAATTTCTGGTAATCCTTTACCTCTATATGTCAATCCTGTTTTTGAACGAAGTTCTCCTTTTAAAGCAGATTTTACCATATAACAATCATCTTTAAACATATCTGAAAAAATCTTTTTATTCACTGTGTATGGTATACTTAACCCTGTATCT
>CAZHQU010000167.1:0-4657 GCA_964534245.1 uncultured Coprobacillus sp. | reverse complement strand
ATAAAATTATTTTTTAATACGTTCTTTAATACGAGCAGCTTTAGCAGATAATGTACGAATGTAGTTAAGTTTAGCACGACGTACTTTACCGCATCTTGTAACTTCGATTTTGTCTACGTTTGGTGCATGAACTGGGAATGTTCTTTCAACACCTACGCCATAAGAAATTTTACGAACAGTGAATGTTTCGCTAATTCCACCACCACGTTTTTTAATTACTAATCCTTCGAATAATTGTACACGTTCACGGTCACCTTCTTTGATTTTTACATAAACCTTTACAGTGTCACCAGGACGGAATGCAGGACGTTCTTTTAAATAACTAGCAGTAATTTCTTTGATTAATTGTTGACTCATAATTTTGATCTCCTTTTACCTAGTGTTCATTCCTATTCTTGTCCCTTAATATTAATTACTTTCTAATATTATAATAGTAGCGGAACACCTTCTTAGTGGCCTATTACATAAGCCTTATATATTATACTACATTTTCAATTAAAAATCAATCATTATTTTATTTTTTATCATTTCCAGGAATTTCTTATCTTCTTCAGTAAGTAATGCTTTTTCTAATAACTCAGGTCTGTTTTCATATGTTGTTTTTAGTGACATATATCTGCGCCACTTTCTGATGTGTTCGTGATTACCTGATATTAAAACATCTGGTACTTTCTTTCCCTCAAACTCTACTGGTCTTGTGTATTGAGGGTATTCAAGTAAACTATTCTCAAAGCTTTCGTCTTGACTTGATTCACTATTTCCTAATACATCTGGAAGTAGTCTAATAATAGAATCTATTATCACCATTGCTGGGATTTCTCCTCCTGTTAGGATGTAATCACCTATGCTTACTGGTTCATCGATATAATCCATTATTCTATGATCTATTCCTTCATAGTGTCCGCAGACTATTATTATATGGTCAAGTTTAGATAAGCTTTCAGCTTTTGCTTGATTAAATGTTTTTCCAATAGGTGATGTTATTAGTTTTAAAGCTTTGTCACTATTAGGTATACTTCTTAGTGCATCAACAATTGGTTGAGGTTCAATTATCATTCCTGCTCCTCCGCCATATGAATAATCATCAACTCTTTTACTTTTTTTAGATGTATACTCACGATAATCAATTACATTAATTGTAACTTTATTAGCTTCAATTGCTCTTTTTATAATTGATGAACTAATAACTCCACTGAATTCTTCTGGAAATAGAGTAAGTATATCTATTCTCATAAATATCTACATTTATAACCTTTCTAATTTCTATAGTCTTATTATTTGTATAGTCTTATTATTTGTATAGTCTTATTATTTGTATAATATTTTATAACAATCCTTCGATTGATTCAATTATCATTTTATTTTCTTCAACATCAATCTCTATAACAAATTCATCAACAAATGGCACTAATGCTTCTTTACCATTATTTTTCTTAATTACCAGTATTTCTCCTTGAGGTACTTCCATAATATCAACTACTACTCCTACCTTTTCACCTTTATCGTAAACATCTAGTCCGATATAGTCATCATAGAAGTATTCTCCTGGATTATACTTATCAACATCTACATAAATAGATTTACCTACATAACTTAATACATCATTAATGTTCTTTATTCCATTAAACATTAATAATCCCATATTCTTATGAATTCTAAATCCATCAACTATTATTTTTGTTTGATCTTTTTTATCTTCTGAGCCGATATAAAGTTCCATACCTTTATCAAATCTAGATAAATCATCAGTTTCTATTTTTAATTTTACTTCTCCACGGATTCCGTGAGTTGTAAGTATTTTAGCACATTCTAATAATCTCATGTTTTCTCCGGTTTATATCTGTATTTTATTTAGTTTATATCTTATTTAGTCTATATGTTATTTTTTATAATTTAAAGTTCTAAGTGAGTTTAGTACTGCTAAAAGCGATACACCTACATCAGCAAAGATTGCTCCATAGATTAATACATCATTTATTATATTAAATGGTGCTAACACTAAGAATACTAGTTTAATTAATAATGCAAAGATTACGTTTTGCCAGATGATTAACTTTGTTTTCTTAGCTATTTTTAAACTATCTTTTAGTTTAGATAAATCATTATTAATTAATACTATATCAGCTATTTGCGCAGTTGCATCTGTTCCTAATCCATCTATAGCAATACCAACATCAGCAGCACTTATTACTGGAGCATCGTTTATACCATCTCCAATAAAGACTACTATTTCATCTTTATATTCTTCTTTTATTTTTTGTAACATCTCAACTTTTTCAACAGGATTCATTTCTGCATAATATTCATCTATATGAAGTTTTTCTTTTACTTCTTTTGCAACTCTATTTGAGTCTCCTGTTATCATTATAGTTTTCTTTATTCCTAATTCTTTGATAGTTTTAATTGTATCATATGCTTCTATCTTTATCTCATCTTCGATTACTAAGTAACCACTTATAATATTATCTATTGCTACATATAAGTAATCACTATCATCAATAACATTAGTTGTTTTAATGTTTTGGCTTTCCAAGAATCCTTTTCGCCCAATTGCAATTATTTTATCTTTTACTTGAGCTTTGATTCCGCGTTTATCTTGACATGCTATTGGTGTAACTTGTGAAATATCTATTGGTTTTTTATATGCTTTTACAATACTTTGAGCAATTACATGATTAGATGTAGTTTCCGCATATGCTGAAAATCTTAATATATCTTCTTCTGTATAGCTTGATAATGTTACAACTTTCTTAATTGCAAATGTTCCTTTTGTTAGTGTTCCTGTTTTATCAAAGATTACAATACTTGCATGATTTAGCGCTTCTAAGTAGTTACTTCCTTTAACTAAGATACCATTTTTGCTACAACATCCAATTCCTCCAAAGAATCCTAATGGAATTGATATAACTAAAGCACAAGGGCAGCTTACGACTAAGAAAATCATTGCAACACGAATTGACTCTCTATAACCTGCCCAATCAAGAGTATACGCCTCATGAGCAATCATTGGTAAAAATATTGCAATGATAAATGCTAACAAAACGATAAATGGAGTGTAGTACTTAGCAAACTTTGAAATAAATGTCTCTGACTTTGACTTTAATGCGCTAGCATTCTCAACAACGTCCAAAATTTGCGCTACCATCGAGTTTTCGTAAGTTTTTGTAACCTTAATCCTAATAGCTCCATCGATGCATACAGCCCCAGAATAAGCCTCGCTTCCAACTTTAACCTCTACTGGTAAACTCTCACCAGTTAAGACTTTATTGTCAATTAAAGCTGTTCCTTCAATAACAACTCCATCTAAAGCAATTTTTTCTCCAGCAGCAACATATATTATATCTCCAACAACAATTCCCTCAACGTCCATCTCTATTTTTTGTCCATTAATTTCAACTTTTGCAACATCTGATTTTAGACTCGCAAGTCCAGCAATACTTTTTCGAGAATAATTAATTGCATATTGTTGGCACATCTCACAAATTGTATAGAAGATTACTAAAAATAGTGCCTCATCATAATAACCTATCACTAAAGCTATAATAGTTGCTAAAGACATCAAAAACATTTCATCAAAGAATCTTGCATGTCTAATGTTTTTGTATGCACCATACAAAATATCTTTAGCAAGAATTAAGTATGCAGGTACATATCCAACATAAACCATTATATATACCCATGGCTTATCTATTTCTAAAATATTAAAGATTATCGTTTTAGCAATAAAGAATATTGCAAATATAGATAAGCCTATTATAAATAATAGTTTTTTCTTTTTATCAATCTTAAACTCAACTTCAGTCTTTTCTTCTTTTAAAGATTTCTTAACTTCAATACGAGGATCTACTTGTTCAGCACATTCTTGAATCTTCATGACTAAGTCACGTTCTTCATAAAGTTTAGTTGTTTCAATTATTATCTTTAACGTATTAAAATCAACAACAACTTTTTGGTTATCAATACTTCTTGAACATATACGCTCAACCTTTGATGCGCAGTTTGCACAGTCTAGATTCTTTAAAAAATAAACATATCTATTGACATTTTTTAATACTTTTTGAGTTATAATTATTTTCTCATCAACACTTTTAATAACATTTTCAGCTTCTGATAAAATTTCACTATGATTAATAATAACTGACTTCGTATCCATTTTAAATGTAAAGTCACCAACTTTAAAGTGCTTATCAAGATTTACTTTAATTCTACTTAGAACTCCAACTGTAACATTACTTAAACAAAGTTCAATTCTATTATTATTTGTATTGTCTATATTTTTATTATTATGATTTGATACATTTTTATTCATAATGAGAAACGTGATCATACATTGTTTTAATGATAGTCTTAATATGCTCATCATCTAAACAATAATAAACTTCTTTTCCTTTCTTTTCATATTTAACAATTCCATTAGTTCTTAGAATTTGTAATTGATGAGATACTGCTGATTGCTTCATTCCAACTTTTTCACAAATATCATTAACACATAAAGATTCATCTGTAATGGTATTTAGAATCTTTAATCTAGTTTCATCTCCAAACGCCTTAAACATATTTACTACTCTAATATTAATATCCATATTCTATCACCTCTTCTATATTATTAATATATTTTAATCATATATGAAGATAATATTCATATGAACAAATTTGT
>CAZHQU010000166.1:3968-4707 GCA_964534245.1 uncultured Coprobacillus sp. | reverse complement strand
AAGGAAATACTAATTATTATTAACATTATTGCGTTAATTAATAAATCATATAGCATTAATAAATCAAGATATATTACCATCAAATCACCTAACCGCATTATAATAGATTTTGTATTCATATATTGTCATAATATGTTTCTCAAAAATAAAAAATAAAAAACTTAAGCCTAAGCTTAAGTTTGTATTTAAAATATTTGAGTTATATGATTATATTTACATAATCCACTTTGGAAGATCGATTTTTCCACCTTCACCAGGTTTTTCTATTTTTTTAACTTCTTCCCCATCAGTTTCTTCATCTTTTGGTTCATCAATTACTTTTTCTTCTTCTTCATCATCTGGATATCCTGTAGCAACAACAGTTACGATTAGTTCGCCACGTAAGTCCATATTAAATCCAGTTCCATAAACGATATCAATTTCAGAAGTAGAAGCACTTCTAATTTCATTCATAACAAGCATAACTTCTTCAAATGAAATATCTACGTCACTAGTGATGAATACGATAGCTTGAGTAGCTCCGTTAATATCAATTTCTAATAATGGTGTACTGATTGCTTTTCTTGCGGCTTCGATAGCACGGTTTTCACCTTGACCAACACCGATACCCATTAATGCTGAAGTACCTTTTGCTTTTAATACTTTTCTTACGTCAGCAAAGTCAATATTGATAATACCAGGAATTGTTACGATTTCAGTAATACCTTGTACACTACGTCTTAATACGTTATCAACTTGT
>CAZHQU010000166.1:0-3958 GCA_964534245.1 uncultured Coprobacillus sp. | reverse complement strand
ACTTGTTTGAATGCTTCAAGCATTGAAGTTTTAGGTTCAATAACACCTAAAATCTTATCATTTGGAATAACGATTAACGCATCAACATATTGACGTAATTTTTCAATACCTTCTTCAGCTTGTTGCATACGTCTCTTACCTTCAAATGTGAAAGGTTTAGTAACAATTGCAACAGTTAAGCAACCTAATTCTTGAGCTATCTTAGCAACGATTGGAGCAGCACCAGTACCAGTTCCACCACCCATACCAGCAGTAACGAATACCATATTGCTTCCTCTTAATAAATCTTTGATTTCTTCTTCGTTTTCGATAGCAGCTTTTTCACCAACGCTAGGATCAGCACCTGCACCAAGTCCTTTAGTTAGTTGTTTACCTATTTGCATTCTATATTCAGACTTAGATAAACGAAGGACTTGAGAGTCAGTATTGATAGAAATAAATTCAACACCTTTAACATCATTTTCTATCATACGGTTTAATGCGTTACCGCCACCGCCACCAACACCTACTACTTTAATTATCGGTTTTTCACTAAAAGTTTCTTGCTCTACCATAAGTACGCCTCCTTTATTAAGTCTTTTTTTGTATATATATTATATCATAATTTAAAATAAAAATAAATACAAATTTTAACATTTTTTAGAAATTTATTAAGACCCATTCACTCTCTAAATCATAATTTTTTAACTTCTTCACTATTTTTTTAATTATTTGCATTAGTATATATATATCATCTCCAGAATCACCTTTATTTATTATAAAATTTGCATGTTTTTGTGACACTTCAGCATTTTTGTATTTAAACCCTTTTAACTTACACTCTTCAATTAATTTCCATGCTTTAACATTATTACTATTTTTAAACACAGATCCAGCATTGTGTTCTTTTAATGGTTGTGACTCTTGCCTACTTAGTTTTAACTTTCTCATTTTATTTTCTATATTTTGCTTGCTTCCGTTATAAAAACAAAATCTTACCTTTAATACTATCATTTTTGATTTTATAATTTTACTACTTCGATAATTAAATTCAAGTTCATCTTTATTGAGCCATCTTATAAAACCATTATCAAGGACAAGTACACCTATAATATAATCACTTGTAACAAAATCATAACATGATGCATTCATAGCAACTACCCCACCAATAGTTCCAGGAATTGTGCTTAATTCCTCTCCTCCAGTTAGATTATTATCCTTTAAATAATTTGATAGTTTGCTACATTGAACACCAGAATAACATTCTATAATTTTATAATTAGTTTCACTTTTTATAATTCTGATTCTATCTTTAACTTTCTTTAAGCATACAACAATTCCATCATAGGGTTTATCAGAAGCTAACACATTACTGCCATTACCAATAATAACTAATTTATTTAAATCGTATTTATTAATTAATAAAAAGTTATAGAGTTTCAAAAACGATTTAATTGTATTAGGATAAAACAGCAAGAGTATTTTTCCTCCTGCTCTTATTGTTGTTATATCTTTGAAACTTTTATTCTCATAATAAATTCCCAATTTTTCAGAATCAATTAATTTCTTAATTTTATTTAATATTTAAATCATCCTCACATTTACATATTAGATTTAATTATATCTTCAACTTCAGACACAATTAGATACTTACTATATATATTATGATTATTTTTGATATTTTGTTTCATCTTATTTTGATTTAATAAAATCTTTTCATAAGATTCTTTAAGTTTATCTAAATTCAAATACTTTTCTTCAATCATTTCTATACAGCATCTTTCATAATAATACAAACTATTATAATATTGATGATTATTAGTCACATTAGGACTAGGTATGATTATTGATAAAAGATTGTAATTAAAGATCTCTGATAAAGTTCCCGCTCCTGCTCTAGCAATAACTAAAAATGATTTTTGATAGTACTTATCTATATCATTTGTAAAGGGAATAATATCTACTATTTTATTATCGTAGATATTATTTATGTTTTTAATTTTATCTATGTTTTCATTATAATATTTATTTCCAGTAATAATATTTATTTTCATGTTAAACAGTTTTATTAACTTATTAATATTATTAAGAAAGAAATCATTAATTGTTTTACTTCCATTACTTCCTGATAGAATCAGTATTTCTTGAGTTTCTCTAAAATTATTACTTAAACATTCATTAAGAGGATTACCGATAGTTATAAATCCTTTTAAGTCAAAATTAGAATAACATCTATCACATTTATACATAACAATTCGATTACCTAAACCTATAACAGCATTTTGTTCATGAATGATTTTTTTATAACCACTAGAAGCTAATATTCCTATAGTGCTAATACTACCTCCCATTCCTATACATAGTTTAGGTTTTATATCTTTAAGTTTCTTTTTAATCCCGAAATATGTTTTAATTAAAGCAAATAAATTAATAATATTATTTAGAATTTTCTTTCTATTTAGTCCTGGAGAATCAAAAAATATAATATTTTCTAAACAATTATTTCCTTTTAAAATATCTTTAAATTTTGAATTATCACTAAAAAAATAAACATTGTATTTATGCTTTTTTAGTTCCTCACTAATTGCAAGTGCTGGTTTTATATGACCTAAAGTCCCACCAGCAAATACAACTATATTCATATTATTGTTTATATAATTATTCTTATTAGTATTCTTTTTCATATCATTATATTATATTATGTTTTTCCTGTAAAAATAACAAAAAACCTCAGTATTGCTCTACAGCATCTACTAAGGTTTGATTTTTTTATATATTATTTTCAAAAATATTGATTAACTCTTTATAGTTTGATACATTTAATTTCGATATATTATTTAAGTCTTTTTCCCTTGATTTATTAAACCATACTGATTTTAATCCAACTTCATTAGAGCCAATCACATCACATTTATAGTCATTTCCAATAAACAGCATATTTTCTTTTTCTACATTATATTTCATCATTTTAGTAATTGCATACTCAAATATCTCTTTTCGGGGTTTTCTTATCAAAATATCTGCACTGCTAATTACTTCATGAAAATATGAGCCAATGCCTAAATTATTCATCCCTTGTAATAAATTATATGAGGATATACATGAATTTGATACCGCAATTATTATATAATTATTAGCCTTAAACCACTCTAATATCTCTTTTGCTCCTTCAATTAACCCTTCATATTTAACCATTTCGAAGAAATATATTTGTTCTAATTCATTACTTGTTTTATTGTGTTTTAATCCTATATCAGATAATAAATTAAACAGAAAGTCACCTAATACAACTTCAGAATTATCTATTTTTGCTTTCCCAAATATAGTTTTATGAGCTTCTTGGTATTTAGAAAACACTTCAGAAAAAGGTATATTTTTAGAAGTATTTTTGTAAATTGCTATCATTGCATCTTTTTGGTCATAACCATAATTATCTAGTAATGTTTTTCCTAAATCAAAGAATACACCTTTCATATTTTCTCCATTCTAAATTATTATAATATTTATAAATCTTTCTTAACTAATATATATTCATTAGTTTCTAACACTTTCTCGAAACCACATTTTAAAAACAAATTTATAGATGTATTGTCTATTGCAATTTCATCATATAACGTTTTTATACCATTTGATTTAGCTATATCACATAGCATCTTAAGAGCAAGTTTTCTATATCCATTATTTCTATATTTATTATAGATTATTATATCTATTAAATATATATTTTTTTCAAAATCATAATGATAAGCACATTCTCCTATAAAAATGTTATTTAGTTTAACATATCGATAAGATCGATAATTTTCATGATTAATTATCCATTTATCATACCATATTTCCCATTTTTCCCTAGGAAAAGAGATTGTTCCACCATAAGTATGATTATACGACATTGTTTGTTCATCATTTAATAGTTTTTCTTTAAACCATAAATCTTCAAGTTTTGGTTCGTATAATTTGATCATAAAGGGCTCCATAT
>CAZHQU010000165.1:0-4743 GCA_964534245.1 uncultured Coprobacillus sp. | reverse complement strand
AATTCTTATAATAATCTATTACTTTATTAATCCTCACTGATGATTTTATATATCTTATAATTCTTCTTTTCTTTTTTTTAGGTATTTTCATAACTATTTTTCCAGTTTCTAATAACATGAATCTGAATCCTAGATATGTAAAACCATCTTTTATTTTATATATTCTAGTTTTATTTTCGTTTATGTTTAATCCTATTTTATTTAATAAAACAATAATGTCATTCAATACTTTTTTCAATTCTGATTTATTGTTAGATATTATTACTCCATCATCCATATATCTCGAATAATATTTAAATCGATATTTTTCCTTAATTAATCTATCTACACAATCTAAATAGTATAATGCAAAACATTGGCTTGTTTGATTTCCAATGGGCAAGCCTGAATTATCATAATCTTTATATGAATCGATTATAATATTTATTAATGACATAATATCCCCATCTTTTACTATTTTATTTAACTTTTCTTTTAAGACATCATGTTTTATTGATTCAAAGTAATGATGAATATCAAACTTAAGAACATATCCATTAACATTATAATTATGATAAAACTTTGTTAAAAAGTTTCTTACTCTTTTAATACAAAAGTCAGTGCCTTTATTTATTCTACATGCTCCATTATCATATATTAAATATCTTTCTAATAAGGGAATCAGGTAATTATCAACTAAAGCATGTTGTACTATTCTATCCTCATATCTAAGAGCTTGGATTAATCTTTTTTTAGGATCTGTAATTATAAAAGTATTATAACCTGTAATAAAGTATGTTTTAGTATCTAACTTTTTCTTTATCTTCCATAAATTATTTCCTAAATCAAGTTCAAAGTTTATTACCTATTTTTTATGTCGCTTTCCTAATCTTGCTTCAAGATGTGCCTTATATAAATTCTCAAATGTAAATATATTATTATAGTTCATAAAATTAAAAAAAATCATTCGGCATATAGCAAAATTAACAAAGTTTAATATAAACGTCGTTAATACGAATGATTATGTTCTTTCTAAATATTTGTTATTTTATATTAATTTATTCATTAATTCTATTTAGAAAAGGAATACAGTTCCTTTATCTTAAAACTCTAACATAATACATATTATGTTACTCCGTACATCCATAGATTAATTCATCTAATCGTAAGATAAATCTGGGCGGGCACCGATATTAGAATTGTTACAGTAGTTGTTGTTCATATTGCCATTGTTGTTCACGTAATTAACGTTGTTCGAATTGTTATAATTAGGAGAACGGAGCCAGAAATTGCCCAAACCGTTTTTACAACCATATCCCTATATTATTATAATCTTATTCTTCTCTTCTGAGGCTATCACTTCTAATCCATCCATTTAATAATTTCATACAATTATTAATGTATTTACTAATATTTTCATATTGACTAAACAAAATACATTTTTCTCTAGCACTCAGATCACACACATAATCAAGTAACATAAACTTAACTTTTGCTTTTTCTTGTTTATTTAATCTATTAATATTACCAACATGGATATTATTAGATTCATATAATAGTTCAATAATATCTAATAATAAATTATGTATTTTAGAGACTAAAGAATATCTAAATTTTTTTGGACTTTTCTCAGTTATTACGAACACATAGTCTATTAATCTTTTAGTTTCTGTTATTATTAATAATTCACTTTTCTTCATAATTTTGTCTAGTTGCCTTCTAAGCTTCGCTTTTGATTGAAGGCGACTTGATTAATCTTTCTGATTATTTGATTTTTATTTCTAAAGCTGGGCGGGCACCAATATAAGAATTGATACAGCAGTCGTTGAACACACTGCCATAGTAATTCACGTAATAAACGTTGTACGAATTATCAAAATAAATAGGAGAACGGAGCCAGAAATTGCCCAAACCGGTATATTCATAAACGCCCTTATCTTTAGCATAATCAGTTACTATTGCTTTGCGTTCTCCACTATTTGTGAAATACTTTTCTGTAACATCTTTATAGCTTAATAAATATACTTTATCATTCGTATTATTACATGCATATTTATTAGTATTTTCTTTAGTAGTTGAAGCTGAATTATCAACTAATGATTCATTTATAATGTTTTTCTCTTCAGTATTAAATGCTGTATTAATAAAATCATTATTAAGCCATGCTCTAATATTGGAATACTCATAATTATTAGGATATATTGTATTTCCATTTATAGTTCTAGATGAAAAGCTTGAATAGAACTCTTGCTTATCTAGTATTAGATCAGATACTAACTTATATGAATTATTATTTGTTTCTAGTATTTTCCATTTAATTGGTTCTACTAAGTAATAATTATCATTATATTCTTTGTATTCATTTCCATCATATTCAATATATCCATTTTCATTTGTAATTGTAATATTGCTTAAATTATTTATTAGTAACTCATTAGTAACTTTTGACTGTGGATATTCTCCAAAATATATAATATCATTATCTAGTATATACGGTTTCCAATTAGCTTTTAAAACAAAATTAGCTAAGTAATTATTTTTATCACATAAGAACTTATATTCTTCTATAGTCCAACCATAGAATGTATTGCCATCTTTGCTTGCTATTATCTCTCCATTTTCCTCCAATAATATTCCACCAGTTGTATCGTATACTATATTTATGTTAACACCTATCTTATCAAGATTTTCTTTAATTTGAGTGAAATTAGATTCGTTTATTAATTCTTGTACATATAAAATTTCAAGTAAATTTTCAGAATCTCCAAATCCATCTAAATTAGTTAATATCTCTTCAGATTCAGTTAATGATCCTTCATTTATTAGGCTTCTAGCTTTATTTAGATTTATTGTTGGAATAATCAGACTAGTAATTAGAATTATTAGTGATATTAGAATTACTGATACTAAAGTTGATATTTTAAATGTTTTTATTGTTTTATCTTTTTGTATTGCTTTTTTATCTTTTATCTTTTTTATTTCTTCTTTATATTTTTCTATTAATAATTCTGAGTCTTTATAATTATTTATTTTTAATAATAAATAAATAGCATGCGTATAACAATTTATAGTTTTTTCTTGTGCGTGATATTCGGCTTTTCTGTATATGTTTTCTTTTTCTTTTAATTCAACATACTTATTGTATAATTCTTTTGCATCTTTATAATTTTGCAATTTGTTTAATAAACTTAAAGCTTTATCATAGTTTTCTTTTTCAGCTTCTTTGATACTCTCATTATATAGTTTTTCTTTTTTGTTTACTATTTCTTCATTACATATTTCTATTTGTTTATTTGAATCCTTATAATCTTTTATTTTAGAATATAATTTTATAGTGTAATCATAGTTTTGATTTCGTTTGTCTTTATCTGCTTCTTTGTATATTTCTTCTTTTTTTATGTTTTCAATATTTTCTAATATTTTATTGTTATATGACTCTAATACTTTTTTATAATCATTTGATGCAAATTTCATTGCATTTTGATAATTTTGATATGTTGTTAATGGTTTATCAAGTTTTTCTAAATCTATTTCTTTCTTTAAATTAAGTTCTATTATTAAAGAATATAAATAAGCTTTGGAGTTTGTATAATCTTCATTTAGTAAATTTTCAATTATTTCTTTTGCTTTATTTCTATCTCCTTGCTCTAAAAGCATTTCTATTCTACCAAATGCATTTAATGTTCTTTTAGGAACTTGTTCGATTACCACTTTATCTTTTCCAAATATTTTATCTAAGCCTCTTGTTAAGTCTTGCATATATCCGAGTTTATTTAAATCTTGACATTGGTAGCTTAACATTTCTTCTGGTAAATCATACGCATCCATATCTTTATAGCATGGTATTAGATACTTATGTGCATCACCATTATGCATCATATCTATATATCTTTGCCATTCATTACGAACCCAAACAGCATTAAAGTATTCTGGTTTAGTACCAATTACTAGCATTGCTTTTGATGAAGATAATGCAGCATATATTATAGGTTCATACTGACTTCCTAGTTTTGATTCTAAAGTAATTCTAGAAAAGAATATTTTATATCCTTTTTTGGTTAATTCATCATATATATCTTGAGCAATAACTGAGTCTAGTGTTCTCTTTCCTAAATTATCTGTTTCTTTATAACAGATAAAAATATCATATGGTTCTTCTTTTTGAGATAATACTATTATTTCTTTTTGTAGTTTATCTATTTCTATTGCTTCTTTTTCATACGCATATTTAGATACAACATCACTATGCTTTATGGCATTTTGATAATCTATATCATCAAATATGTTTTTAGTTAATGTTCTATGACATGTTGGAATTTTTTTTCCAGTTTTAGGGTCATCTACGTATTCTATACCGTACTTACATAATACTAATCCCCAATACGCTTCAGCATCATTTACAAACTCATCAACGATACTTTCATAGGTAACTATTGCTTTATCAAATTCATTTCTTAATCTAAATGCGTTTGCTCTATTATGTAATAGTGTTTTCTTTTCATTATCTAGTGTCGGTATTGTTTGTATAGTCCCACAAAATTCACAAGTTATTAATCTTTCATTGTTTGTCACTTCTAGTGTTCCACCACACATTTTACATTTTAGTATTGCCATAGTTATTACCATCCTTTTATTCATTATATCAAAATATATGTTTATATTCAAATATAAAATATTATAAATGAAAAAAAAGGTCTTTTACGACCTCCAAAAATCTTTTTGTTTCTTCTTATTAAATAAGTATTGTTTATATAATTATTATCT
>CAZHQU010000164.1:0-4755 GCA_964534245.1 uncultured Coprobacillus sp. | reverse complement strand
CCATAGATATACATTACATTTAATATATATTATTATAACATATTTTTACAAATTTAGATATAAAAAACATAAAACTACTATAAACTTAGTCTATAGTAGCATATTTTAAATATTAAATAATTACCATTTATAACCCATTTCAACTAACAATTCATACATTACATCAGGCGAATCAGTCATTATTACATCAGCACCAAGTTCAATTAATTTTCTCATTTCTTCTTTATCATTAATTGTCCAGAATTGAACTGAAATGTTTCTCTTATGAGCTCTTTCGATATAAGTAGATTTATCTAATCTAATTTCCCCTTCAATACCAACTAGATCTTCTAAATCGTAATGAGTAGGAATTTGTAAACAAGTAAATGTTGAATTATCAAATATATTAACAAGTAGCATTTGAGTTATCACAAATTTTGCGGCACCCATAACTGATGCCCCTTTCATAAGAGCTGGATAATCTTCATTAAGTTTTTGTTCGACTTCACCATGGAATGTCCCAATAGCTACACGATATCCTAGGTCATATTCTTGAATTAGTTCTACTAAAATGTCTGTAGCTTTTAAGCCTCTTGAATCACTATCTTTAATTTCCATAATGAATAATAAATCAGTTTCAGCATATTTGTCAAACAAATCTTGTACAGTAACAACTCTTAAATTATTTTCTAAAAGTACTTCTGATCTTTTATCATCGGGTGTGTTTACTAACAAATCTTTATATGGTCTATTCCCATCTTTTTCAAAGAAATAACCAAAATTTAGTTTTTGAATTTCTTCTAATGTGTGATCTGAAATATAGTATGGATTTTTTGAATTTGTATAATCTTCAACATCAGTAGTTTTATTTAAAGTTAAATTATGATTTAAAATTAGATAGTTATCTTTAGTAAGGCATAAATCAAGTTCAATAATATCTATTTTATAATTTTCTACAGAATAATCCATTGCCTTAAATGTATTTTCTGGATTTAATGTCTTTCCACCTCTATGAGCCGCAATTAAAGGCCTTTCACCTTCTTTAATTACGAACGGATTGTTTTCAATTGCTTGTTTTGGAGGAATAATTTGTAATATTATCAAAACTAAACAAATTGAACCTAATATTATTAATAATCTTTTTAATGCCTTCATTTTCTCTCCATTTTAATTTTATTCTTCAGTAGATTTATTTAATTCAAGTTTAATCTTTTCTACTCTATATCCATCAACTTCAACAATTGTTACTTTATAATTATTAAAGTCAAATGTATCATTTTCCTTTGGGAAACCATCTAGTATTTCGGTACACCATCCAGCAACAGTTGAGTAAGAACATTCATAATCATCTTCTTCAAATTCAATCAATTCAAAAAGATCATAGATATTCATTTCACCTTCTACTATTAATGTACCATCAGATTCAGTTTCAACTTCTTCCTCAACTTCATCCATTTCGTCCCAAATATCACCAACTAATTCCTCTAAAATATCCTCCAAAGTAATAATACCAAGTGTTCCACCAAACTCATCTAAAACAATAGCTATATGTGTTTTTGTTTCTCGGAATAATCTTAAAACAGTTGTAATTGACTTAGACTTATGAATATAAATTGGATCATTTATGAAATTTCTTAAATTAAGTTTCTTATTAGAAAGATAACTTAAGATTAAATTTCTCGTTTTAACAACACCTAATATGTTATCAATCGAATCATCGTATATTAAGATACGAGAATATGTAAAGATATTTTCATCTTTAAATATTTCTTTAATTGGAGTATTAACATCAAAGGCTACAACATCTACTCTCGGTGTCATTATTTCATGAGCTTGAGTATCTTTAATTTCAATTGCTGAAGTAACTAATTCTTTTGTATCATTATCAATGTACCCTTCCTCTTCAATCTCATCAACCATTGTTTTAAGTTCATCACCCGAATCAATTACATCCTCTTCTTTTGGTTCTTTAGTCCATTTACTTTCAAGTTTCTCTATCATTTTATCTGTTAGTTTTACAATTGGTTTAAATAATAAAGAGAAAAAAGATATTGGAGTAATAAATAATAAAGATAATTTAGTTGAAAAACGAGGAAAGAATATTTTAGGAATAATTTCACCAAAAACAAGAATTATTGCTGTGACGATAAAACCTGCATATAATGCACCATTATCATTAAATAAATCAACAAATAATACTGTAGCAATTGATGAAGCCGCAATATTAACTAAATTATTACCAATTAAAATCACAGAAATTAATGATGAGTAATTTGAGGAAAGTTCAAATACTCTAGAAGCTTTCTTGTTTCCCTCATCACCCATTTTCTTTAATCTAAGTTTGTTAACTTGTGCATAAACAATTTCAGATCCCGAAAAGAATGCTGACAAAATAATTAAAATAATAAATGTAATAATGATAACAGTCTTATTCATTGTTACCACCATCATCAGACGTACCTTTTTCATCAATATCATTAACTAATTCTTCAAGAACGTCTTTCATTGTAATCATACCAATTGTTCTATTCTTTTCCTTGACAATTGCGATATGTGTTTTTCTTTCATTAAAACCTTTAAACATATCATCAAGCTTAATCTTTGAGTTAACAACATAACAAGGGTGTAAGCAGTCAGATACTTTCACCTTATTGTTTTTACAATACTCTTTCAAATATGAACGTACATGTAAAATACCTATTATATTATCTATACTTCCTTGGTAAATAGGTATACGTGAATACGTAACTGTTTCTAAGTACCTAAGTAAGTATTTATTTGTACATTTTTTTATATCTAGAGCAACAATATTATCTCTTTTAGTAAGAACATCATTAACAATTCTTTCGCCAAAATCTATTGCCGCAATTATAATTTCACTTTCTTCTTCCTCAATTACATCATCTTGGCCAAACTTATCAACAACATTTTGAAAATCGTCTTCTGTAAAGTCCTCAGATGATTTTTCATATTTCATAATCTTTCGAACTAATTTTATTAGTCCAACAAAAATTATAGTTATTGGGAAAAATAAAATCATTACAAAACCTAGAGGGATTGCTGTATTAATAACAAATTTATCACTATTAACTTTTCCAATGTTTTTAGGTATAATTTCCCCAAATATAAATACCAAAATAGTAATAACAATTGTTGAAACAATACTACCAGCAGAATCACTCTTTAAAATATTAACAAAAAGTAATGTAGCTAAAATTGATGTAGCAACATTAACTACGTTATTACCGATTAAAAGAGTAATAATAGTACTGTCATTTTTTTCTAATAAATAACAAGCAAATTTTGCGCTTGTTTTGCCATCATCAGCCAATACTTTAATCTTATATTTATTGCAGTTAATAAACGCAGATTCTGTAGCACTAAATAATCCACTTAGTAACAAAAATATAAGAATTATAATATAGGACAGAGGGGAAGCAGGATCTACCATAATTCAATCATCTCCTTTAATTTTATATTATATCATTTTTTTACTCCAAAGTCAATATTGACAAAATTGCCCATTTAACCAACATATAAATCTAATATAAAACAAAAAAACTTCAAAGAAACTAAACTACGTTTTCTTTAAAGTTTATTTAGTAATATTTAGTTTTATTTTTTCAATATCTTTTTTATTAAAAAATAACATGAATATACTAATACATTTGCGAAAGAAATTACAATTATAATAATAAAAGGCATAATGAATGGTGCAATATCTTTTGGTAAAATATAGAACGGATCTTGAACTACAAAGAACCAGTTATATACTCTAACATCACTGTTATAAATAATATTTCCTAATAAAGCCCATAAAGTCATTAATATTATTAAGATAAATTCCTTATAAAACTTTTTCCATTCAAGTTTTTCGTCACAATATGTTAATGTCAACACACCATATAAAGTCATTAAGCCATGGAACAATAATGTTTGAATAACCCTATAAGAAAAAGGAGATATTTGATACCATCCTACACCTGCAGGATAAACAACATAAATTATATTTCCAATTAAGCCTAACAATGCAAATTGTAATTTAAATTTATTAAAGTATTTATTATGTCTACTTAAAAAACACAACACACAACTTAATGTACAAATATGGAAAGGTAACTTTTCTACATCTATACTTCCATATGCAAGGGGCATCAAAAAGAAATCTAAAACATATAATCCAAACACAATATTGATTACCAGATTAATTATTTTGTTTTTTATATTTTGATCTTTATTTTTAAGAATTATAATTGTTATAGTTATAGCACTAAAAATAAGTATCATATATAAAATATGCCATAATCCAAAGCAATTAAATATAATGTCACCTTTATGGTCTTTTAGTAAATCACTTAATAATTCATGTATCATTAAATCCACCTCATATATTAAAATCTATAATAGAATTATTAATTTACTTATTTTCCAAATATTCATTTATCATCAATTCTAAACTTCTGTTCATCTCTTTAAAAAATTCCGATTTCATTTTAAAATTAAATGTTCCATTAACAAGTTTTTCTGCTCTTTCCTTATCACCTTCAAATTTATTGATAAATGATTCTAAATCTTTATCAACAAATTTATTTTCAAAAACAACATCTTCTACTTTAAATCTTGTTGGTCGATTTACGTAGTTTTCGTTTTCTTTATATCCAAACACAAGAAGACATGCTGGGTTTATATATTTAGGTAAATTAAATATCTTTTTAATCTCTTCATAATTTTCAACTATATCACCAATATAACAAGATCCTATATTTAAGCTTTCAG
>CAZHQU010000163.1:0-4755 GCA_964534245.1 uncultured Coprobacillus sp. | reverse complement strand
GTAAATGTAATTCTATAATATGAATTATTTAATTCTCTTCCATCAATTGGAGAAAACTGATTCTTCGCTTTAATCATTGTTTTGGTGAACGTACCAAAATTAGATATTGAAACTTTATCATTTTCACACATTTCATTTGCTAATTCATCAAGAAATTCATCTATGCATTTTAAGACAACATTATAATTTAATCCTAATTTATCACCAATTTTTTTTACATAATCTTTTTTTATCATATTTATCACCACTTAAATTTTACACTAAAATATAAAAAAAAGCAAACTATTAGTTTGCTTATTAATTACTTATTATAAATTATAGAATAATAGCAAGTAATCCTCCATGGCCTTTGTTAACTACTTTTTCTAAGCTTTCTCTAAATTTATATTGTGTTTGTTCATTTAATAAATATAATTTACCTTTTATGCCATCATTTACAACATCACATAACTTTCGACCAAAGATAGCACTATTCCAAATTTCTTTTGGATCTTTTTCATAATCTGCCATAATCTTATCAATCAATATTTTAGATTGTTCTTCTGTACCAATAATAGGTTCAAATGATGATTCTACATCAACTTTAATCATATGAATTGATGGAGCAATAGCTTTAAGTCTAATTCCATAACGAGATCCTTGTTTGATTATTTCAGGGGTTGTTAATGTCATGTTATCAGTTGTTGGGACGCTTATTCCATATCCCGTTGATTTAACACATTCAATTGCTTCTTTATACTTTTCGTATTCTTCTTTATATTCAACTGCTTTAGAAACAAAATCTAAAAACTTTTCTCTATCAGTTAAAATATCTCCAAGAAGTGATTCTAAAACATTATTATAAAGTTCATCATTACAACTTAAATCAATAACTACTTCTCCAGTTCCGCTATTAAGATTAGATAATGTTACTTCATCAAACAAATTACATTCTTTTAAAGTTAAAATAATTTCATTTACATGTTTAAATTTTCTAAAGTCAACTGTAACCATATCAAGAACATCATTAAATTCTTTCTTTATTTCAAACTTATTATCTAAATTTTTTAACCATGAGGGAACATTAATATCTAGTTTAGTTATTTCAAATTCTTCTAGTGATTTTTGTAAAATTAAATCAATTTCACTATCTGTCATTTCCATAGCATTTACAGGAACGACATTAACATCATATTTATCAAATAAATCTTTTACTAAATTTTTTGTATTATCACTATTAGGTTCTTTTGTGTTTAATACAATTACGAAAGGTTTATTTAAATCCTTTAACTCTGAAACAAGTTTTTCTTCTACTTCTTCATATTCATCACGAGAAAACTCACCAAATGAACCATCACTTGTTAATAAAACACCTATATGTGAATGATTTTCTATAACTTTTTGAGTGCCAAGGGTTGCGGCTTCAAGGAAAGGAATACTATCAACTTTCCAAGGTGTTTTCACAAGCCTTGGTGAACCATCATCATTAACATATCCTTTTGAAGATGGAATAACATAACCAACACAATCAACAAGTCTTATATTTAAATTTATGTCTTCTTCAACACTAATATAAACTGGTTGGGAAGGAACAAACTTTGGTTCAACAGTCATAATTGTTTTACCTTCTGAGCTTTGAGGAAGATCATCAATTAGTTTATTTTTCAAATCTTCATCATTAATGTAAGGTGATACCTTACATTCAATAAATCTTCTTATAAAAGTTGATTTACCTGATCTAACTGACCCAACAACACCAATATAAAGTTCCCCATTTGTTCTAAAGCCTACATCTTTTAAAATATTATTATTAACATTTAAATTATTATCTTTATAATCAATATTACTATTCATACCAATAACCTCTCTATTCATTAAAGAATATGATTAAAGTAATATTAATATAACTAATAAATAAAAAAAGTCCAAATATAATGTTTAACATTATAAATGAACTTTAAGATTTTAATTATAAATCATAAATTTTTGAGTATTTTTTAATTAAATACTTGACATAGTAATTAGGATTAAATTTTGTTCCTGTAGCACTTTCTAAAATGTCTTTAGGTGGTTTGGAAGCACCATACTTATGAATGTTTTCTTTTAACCACTCATTAATTTCTTCAGTAGTTCCACTTTCCAAAGACTTTTTAATATTGATAACTTCAATCATCTTATGATATATCTGAGCAGCATATGCACTACCTAAAGCATATGTAGGGAAATATCCAAAACTTCCATTGCTCCAGTGACAATCTTGTAATACACCATTTACTGGTTTATCAACTTCAATACCAAAATATTCATAAAATAACTCATTCCAGCGTTTTTCAATATCTTTAGTTTCAAGATTTCCATCAAAAATTTCTTTTTCAATGTCATATCTTAACATAATATGTAATGGGTATGTAAGTTCATCAGCATCAGTTCTAATGTATGAAGCTTTTACTTCATTGATATACATATAGAAATCATGTAAAGAAACATGTGAAAGTTCTTTAGGGTAAATTTCTTTTAATTTCTTATAATGAACTTTCCAAAAATTATAATGTCTACCAATTATATTCTCATAAAATCTTGATTGACTTTCATGCATAGCCATTGATGCACCTGTTGCTGAGAAAGTATCAGCTAAATCTTTAGAGATATTTCTTTCATATGTTGCATGACCTAATTCATGAATTGTTGAGAAAATACTAGACTGTAGATTATTTTCATAATAATGAGTTGTAAGCCTAACATCTTCGATATCAAGCCCTGTTGTAAATGGATGTTCACTTTCACAAATCATTCCATAATTTAAATCAAACTTCAACACATTAGCTATATAATTAGTAAATTCTTTTTGTTTATCAATGGAAAAATTCTTTAACAAATCCTCATTGATTTTAATAGGTTTTACTAATACCTTTTTAACAAATGGAACCAATTTCTCTTTAAGGACATTAAAGAATTTATCATACTTTGCCACCTTAAATCCTGGTTCATACATATCAAGTAATACATTGTACCCTTTTAAAGATTGAGTACTCCAATACTTAATAAGTTTCTTTGTAACTTTGATTACTTCATCTAATGTTTCATAAAAGATAGAATAATCATTCTTTTGTTTTGCTTCCTCCCATACATTATTACTAACAGATAATAACTCATAATATGATGTATAAAGATTGCTAGGAACTTTCATCATCATGTCATTTTCTCTCTTTACCCTCACAATTTCATACTGTAAAGTTTCATCAAGTTCTTTACGATTCTTATAAAGTAAAGCAACAGAGTCAATATACGCTTTATCAGTAGTTAATTTGTGCTTATATCCTGCTAAAATCCCAATATATTTGCTACGATTATTAAAGCAACCTTTTGGGGCAACAGTAGATGAATCCCAAGAAATTACGCCTAGAGCATAGTCAATAGCCTTAATTTCTTTCAACGTACGTTTATAAATTTGAATAGAATCCTTCATATTGTGCTCCTCCATCCAAATTATACCAAATATTGTCTCTTAAGTAAATACTTTTACAAAAAATTTAATAAATCATCATTTATCCCACCAGCAAGAATCTTTTTAACTAATTTGTCTTCTTTTGCTTTATCAATTGGTTTATTAGTTAATTTTGAAACATCATGTATAACAGTACGAATATTATCTTCGTTCTTCATGTCTAATGTTTTAACTTTTTCAACTAACTTAAAGACATCTTCTGGATTAATATTATTTTGTGAAATCAAATCAAAGATTTTTTCAAAACCCATTTTATCACCTCATAATATAATATGATTTAACAAATCAATTTATCAAATAATATTTAAAATTTAAATATCAATATAACGATTAAATTTTATAAAATCAAAAAGAAAAGAAATAAAATAAGTGTGAACCGAAGATCATTCAGTTCACACTTAATAAATTGTTGTATTTATTAAATTTTCAAATCTATTTAAATAAGTCCTAAATACTGTCTTACTTCCTTTGTTAAGCACATACAATAATCATTATCTTTTAAATACTGCAAAGCATCATTATAAGTGATAGTTTTAATTATTACATCTTTCGTAACACTTGACAATCTATTTGGTATAGTAGTATCATATGTAAATTCTGTCTTACCTAGTGATAAACTTGAATTTATGTCAAACTTTTCAACTTTTAAAACATTTACACTATTATCATATAAATAAGACAATCTAGTTTGTTCATATGGTTTATTTTCTTCTCTTAACTGTCAAGTTTTATCATATAGATATTGTGATTCATCTAAAATATCTTAAGGGTTTTCAAGTATTCTTCTTGTTATGTTTCCTGTATATGAATCTGTTACAAAATCTATTATTATCTTCAAGATACTTATTTAACAAATTCAAAACTTGTCTACATAAAATCGAAATCTATACTTTATTTGTTTAAATACTTGTTAATCAGTTCATTAAATTCATTCTCATCACACTCTAGCCAAGAATTATAAGCCAAAATTTCCTCACCATTATATTTATAGTGTTTCGGCTCTATCCAAGAAATAATGTCATACTCACCATTATTAAAAACTATTAAAATACATTTTCCATAAGGATCAGCCAAGTTAGGCCAGTATTTTGTCATTTCAATGCTCTTAACATCATTATAAATTTCTTCAGATAAAGATAAATCAATTTCTTGAATAACATTATAAGGGCGATCAGAAAATTCCTCAATAATGCATATTTTATTGATTTCTTCATAGCTATAGTTAAATTCCCAATAATATACATTATTATCACACCTAACCAATTGTGCCA
>CAZHQU010000162.1:0-4777 GCA_964534245.1 uncultured Coprobacillus sp. | reverse complement strand
GATACAAATAGAGAACAAAGTGATGAGGTACTAAATGATAAAATAATTACCTTTGAAAAAGATGGCAATAAATTAGAATTAACTCTAAATAGTATTAGTTTTAATAATGAAAAATATATTATAAAAGAATTTAATTCAAAAGAATCATTCGAAAATATCATTAATAAAGTAATTGAATCAACAGTTAAGGGTTCATTAATACTAGAGTTAAATAACAATGAGTATAAAATCAAAGGGTTAAAGAATAACGCGTTTAAGAAAATAATTATTCCTGAAACTATTAATGGTATAAATATTAAAGCAATTGGCTCATCAGCATTTAGTTTTAATACAGACCTTAGGGAAGTATATATACCAAGTACAGTTATAAGTATTGAATCAATGGCATTTTACGGATGTTCATCTTTAGAAACAATAACAATAGAGGAAGGAATTAAAAGTATTGACTCAAATGCATTTAAATTATGTATTAATTTAAAAGAATTAGTAATACCTGATTCAGTAGAGTTTATTGGGAAAGCAATACTTTCTGAATGCTCTGAAATAAAAAAACTTACTATACCGTTTATTGGTTCTAACATAGATGATCTTGATAATAATTATTTAGGTTATTTCTTTGATGCAAATAGTTATGCTGATAATAAGATTTACGTTCCTAATACGTTAGAACATATAGTAATAACAAAAGCAAAAGCTTTAGGTAAGGGATGCTTTGCTTATATTGATTTTATCAAAACAGTAAAACTACCTAGTTTGTTAGAAACAATTTCCGAAGAAGCTTTTCTAGAGTTCAAGAATTGTGAAAGTATATACTTTAATGATCCTAATACAAAAATAATATTTGAATCTAACGCATTTAAAGATGCAAGTATTAATAGTATATTTTGGAAGGGATCTATTAATAAGTGGCTAGAGTGTGAATTTATAACGACTTATTCGACTCCCAAATCTATTGCAAATAAGTTTTATATTAAAACAAATGAAAACAGTTATGAAACATTAACAAGTGTTATAATACCAAAAGAGTTAACTGAGCTTAATAATTTTGCTTTATATAAAATGGATAGTATTAAAACTATTGAATTTGAAAAAGGAAGCAATTTAGAAGCTATTGGGTATGCTGCTTTAAGTGGTATTGGTATTAGTAAAATTATAATACCTAAGTCTGTTCTGGCTATTGATGGGTATGCATTTAGATATACACATGTTAAAGATGTAATATTTGAGGAAGGTAGTGAATGTAATTACATAGGTTCATATGCCTTTGCTAATACATATATTAATAACCCTAAACTACCAGAAACAATATATACCATTGGTGATAGTGCATTTAGAAATTGTGTATTACTTACTGAAATCAAAATTCCTGATAATGTGGGGATGATTGGTGAAAAGATTTTATTTGATTGTAATAATTTGAAAAAGGTTACTGTTCCATTTTTAGGTGGATATTCATATAACCCAAAAGATGCTGATTATATAATGGAAGAAGAAAACAAAATTACTGAAATAACTATAACAAAACAACAAGTAATTCCTGATGATTGTTTTGAAGAATATATAATGTTAGAAAAAATAACTTTTGGTGATGGGGTAAAAGAAATTGGCCTTGAAGCATTTAGAGATTGCTCAAGTCTAACTACTGTTGTTTTAGGCAAAGGAATTGAAACTATAAAAGATAGAGCCTTTGCTTCAGCATATTCTTTAACAATAGTATGCAACCTTTCAAAACTAAGTATCACTCAAGGGAGTTGGGAAAATGGTGCTGTTGGACGTAATGCTAAGTATATTGTTAATAAAATTGAAGATATTCCAAGTATAATTGAAAAAGATGAATTTGTATTTATAGAAGCTGATAATGAATATTATCTTATTGGAGCAAAATATAAAATGGGAAGTATAAGACTTCCTGATAGCATCAATGGAAAAGCTTATCATATACAAGAATATGCTTTTGCTGATAATGATGATATAACAAAAGTAACATTAGGTAAGAATGTATTATCAATAGGAGAATTAGCATTCTTCCAGTGTAGTAATTTAGAAGAAATTATACTAAATGAAGGACTAGAAAGGATTGAAAATGGGGCATTTAATCAATGCGATTCATTAATTAGCATAGACATCCCAAGAAGTGTTAAGTATTTAGGAGAAGAATTATTCTATTCATGTTATGGTTTACAATCTATATATATACCTGAAACAGTTGAATATATTTCAAAATATACATTCTATGCCTTGCCGTATGGCACAGTTTATGTTGAGTGTGAAGAGGCTCCAGAAACGTGGGATTACTTTTGGGATCAATATATTAGTAACCAAGTAGTAATGGGTTATGCAAAAAACTAAAATAAAAATATAATAAAAGAGGAGCGATTTGCTCCTCTAAATTTTTTATTTCTTATTGTATTTAATAAGTATATTATTTATTCTTTCTACTGGATCAAGTAGATTACTAATAGTATCATCGTGATTAAGAGTTTCAATTAAGAATGAAACGTATTTACACATATTAACTTCAGACCACCATTTTTTCTCATGAAGTTCTGGTTTATGATAAACAAGGTTTGTTGTGAAGACTTTATCAATTAATCCATCTTCATAGGCTTTATCGAATTTTTCAAATCCACTTGTGAATAAACCAAAAGTAGCAAAGTTAAAGATTCTCTTAGCACCTTTTGCTTTAAGTTGTTTAGCAACATCGAATAATGATTCACCAGAAGCAATCATATCGTCAACGATGATAACATCTTTACCGTTTATGTCTTGACCTAAATATTCATGAGCCTCAATTGGGTTTCTCCCATTAACAACAATAGAGTAATTACGACGTTTATAGAACATACCAGTGTCGATACCAAGAACTGAAGAATAGTAAATACTTCTTTGCATAGCACCTTCATCAGGAGAAATCATAATAAGATGATCTTTATCAACAACGATATCTGGAACATTCTTTAAAAGAGCTTTAATCATTTGATAAGTAGGTTGAACATTATCGAATCCACTTAGTGGGATAGCATTATTAATTCTAGGATCATGAGCATCAAAAGTTAAAATATTGCTTACACCCATATTAATAAGTTCTTGAAGCATAACAGCACAGTCTAGAGATTCTCTTGCACTTCTCTTATGTTGACGTCCTTCATAAAGCATAGGCATAATAACAGTGATTCTTCTAGCCTTACCAGCAATCGCCGCAATTATTCTTTTAAGATCACAATAATGATCATCAGGACTCATCGGTACATCCATACCATACATTTTATATGTAACATGATAGTTAAAACAATCAGTGATAATATAAACATCATCTCCACGAAGAGTTTGATTGATAACACATTTTGCTTCACCTGTACCAAATCTAGGACAGCTATGTTCAACTAAGAATGATTCTTCAGTTCCTCTCCAAGATTTAAGATAAGCATCAACTTGTTCAACGAATTCTTCGCAGCCCTTCATACCAATTACGCGTAATTCACCATAAAGTTCTTTTTTCATTGTATTAGATCCTCCTAAAAATTTTTGATACTATAAATTATACAAATTCTTTGACTTTAAACCATACAATTATATTAGTTAAATGTTGGTTAAATTGGTTAATTTAGTTGTGTAACTAATATTAAGTTAAATAAATTATGATCATTAATATAGCTAAGGTCATTTTTAAAAAATTAATCGATAGTTACATTTCTACGTAAAATATACTATTTTAGAAATAAAAAGTCAAGTTGAAAACGCATAAATAAAAAAATATTGTAAAATATTGGTGTAATGTGTCGATAATAAATATTATGAAAAAGTAATTAAAATCTTGTTGAATATTTTTGAATATATTTGTATAATATAGATGGGAGGACAAAAATATGTATAACTTAAAAATAATAAACAATTGTATTAATGTAGATATAAAAATATATATTAATAATAAGTTAATAGAAAGTTATGATGTTGATGTAGATGATACGTTCTCTATAAGAGTGGAAACAAATAATTTATTCGACAATGATGAAGAGTATAATAGTTTTATAAAAAAACAAGTTAAGAGTCTTATAAGCGGAAGAGCTGAAACAAACGAAGATTTTACACCTTTAAGTGGTTATGTTGAAGCTGATGTTATGGTAAGCAAAGATTCAGAATTAGTCATAGATAGTCTTAAAGATTTATCAAACATTATATTAGATATTAGTAGTGATGACGTAATAATTACGAATAAGAAAATAGTAAGTGATAAAAAGAATAAAAAAAGATATTTGTCAGTAGCATTATTTTTGTATATTCCATTTTCGATACTAATTGGAATAATGCTTGTTCTATATATTACTACATTGATAAATAATGAAGACTTAGAAACTAGAATAGTATTTACAACATTTATATCTGTTATAATTGCTGGTTTTTCAATTGTAAGTTACATACTTTTTAAGCCTTTACTAACTAAAAAGAAGATTATCGATAAAAGTGCAGTAGAAGCAATAGAAAAGAAGAATAAAAGATTATATAAAGTAGTTTGTATAACAAATTTAATTTATGTTATTATAAGTATAATTAGTATAATAGTAATATTTAATGGGTATGTTTCAGGTATAATGATTACTGCTGGTGGCTTTATAGTGAGAAGTGTGATAACAACTAATATAAAAGATATTTCTAATATTAAATCAAAGAAACTAAACATAGTTGCAATAATTATGTTTGTAATTAGTCTTTTATCAATAATTATAGCAGCATTAGAGATTGTATAATTAAGTAAAATATATAAAATAAAAAATGGCAT
>CAZHQU010000161.1:0-4781 GCA_964534245.1 uncultured Coprobacillus sp. | reverse complement strand
TCACAAGAATTTTTGCTTGATAACTAAATCACAAAAATTTTCGCTAGAGCTAAAATAACCTGCGAAAGCGGGTTTTTATTTTAGTAAAAAATTCCAATTATATAAATTTTATAACTACAAATAATATTATTGGGTGAGTTTTATGTTTAAAGATGATAAATGTTTAAAAAAAGAATTTGAAATGAAAGATAAAGATAGTGAATTTACTAACATTAAGAAAAAGAAAAAATCAGAATGTGAATGTGTAGAAGAGAAGAACGCTAAATATGACACGTCTGTTTTATTGGATGTGATAAAAAAAGAAAAGACCTCTAGTAAACTAAAGGCCGATATTGTTGAAAATGATAAGGTGTATGTAATATACATCGATGTTCCTGGTATAAAGAAAGATGATATTACAATTTATCAAGATAATGAATTTCTAGAAGTTACAACACATAGAAAACAAGCACCATATGATTTTAATTATCTACATGAAGAAATTGCTTATGGATATAATATGCGTAAATTTTATATTGGAAATAATGATAAGGAACGCATTGCTGCAAGACTATGTGATGGGGTTTTAGAAATATTTATTCCGAAAGCAGATACTTCTAATAATTTATCTAGAAAGATTACTATTAATTAATTATTTTAGTAGTGGAATAATATCTTTTACTGAATTTAATATTAAGTCTGGTTTAACGTCAGAATTTTCAATAGTTTCCATTGTGCTTTCTCCTGATAATACACATATTGTTTTAACGTTAGCATTAACACCTGCTTTAATATCTGTATAAACACGATCGCCTACCATGGCGATTTTTTCTTTGTTAATATTATATTTACTTTGTAATAAGTTAATCATCATTGGCGAAGGTTTACCAATATAAGTTGGTTTTTTACCAGTTGCATTTGTAATCATATCACACATGCTTCCACAATCTGGTATATATCTTTTGTTTGCGATTGGGCAAACGTAGTCAGGATTTGTTGCTAGAAATATTGCACCATCATCTAAGTATTTACAAGCTTTTTCTAATTTTTCATATGTTAATTCTCTGTCAAAGCCAATTACAACAATATCAGGATTATCTTCAACTAAATTAATTTTATAAGTTGATAATTCATTCTTTAATGCTTTTGTACCAACTAAATATACCTTTTTATTTGGGTGATTTTGGTTTAAATAAACACCCATAGCCATTCCTGAAGTAAAGATGTTTTCTTCAGTTGCTGGAACACTAATCCTTTTAAGTTTATTAACATAGTTTTGTAAACTAGAAGAAGAATTATTTGTTAAAAATACATATCTAATATTCTTATTTATTAAGGTGTTTATAAAATCTAATGAGCCATCGAATAATTCGTTGTCAAGATAAATTGTTCCATCCATATCTAAAAGAAATAGTTCAATATCAAGTTTATTCATAGTTATTCTCCTAATTGTTGAATTTGTATATAATTATAAAATAAAAATCCACTTTTGCAAGTGGACTAATTTTTAATATGGAGGCTCCAGTCGGATTTGAACCAACGATCAGGGTGTTGCAGACCCACGCCTTACCACTTGGCTATAGAGCCATATTAATTATTGTACATATATTATATCAAATTATTTAAAATTTGTCAAAGGATTTCTAAAAATAATTTAATGTAAAAATAATTATGAAATGAAAATATTTCGATATTATTTTCAAAAAAGAGTAAAAAAACCAATTATGTAGGAAATATTCATATGTAAACAGATTTTTTTTGTTAAAGATTAGTGCAAAGAAGATGTTTATATATGTACGTTAATTTTTTTTGATACAAATAAATAAGAGCGAAGACTCCCCAAGAGTTTATAATTAACGTACGAAGGAGGTGGTAATTATTTAATTTTTTTGTTTATTTTTTGAAGTTTTTTAGTAATTATATTTTATAAATTTCATTGATTTTTATTGAGTTTTGTAGTATAATATTATATATAGGAATTTATCATAAATTAAGATTTTTTGTATTAAATTTTATTAATATTTATTAAAATTTATACAAATAATAATATTTGAAGGGAGACTTTCTTAGTAATTAGATTGTTATAAATTATGGGAATTAAAGAAAATGTTGAATTAGTGAAAAATACATTAAAAGACTATCCAAATGTTACAGTAATTGCTGCAACAAAATATATAGATGTTGATCAAACATTAGAACTTTATAAAAATGGCATTAATGAATTTGGTGAAAATAGAGCCGATTTATTTTTGGAAAAATATGAAGCTTTAAAAAATTATGAAGATATTAAATGGCATTTCTTTGGAAGTGTTCAATCTAGAAAAATTCGTGATTTAGCAAACAAAATTACTTGTTTACATTCATTAGATAGAATATCATTAGCTATTGAGTTTAATAAGAAACTAGAAAAACCCCTAGATTGTTTTGTTCAAATCAACATCTCAGAAGAACCTAATAAACAAGGTATTCCTGCTTCTAAGCTTAAATCATTTATTAAATCACTTGAAAACTTAGACAAGATTCGTGTTGTAGGTTTAATGTGCATTGCAAAATTTACTTTTGACGAAGAAGAATTAAGACATTCATTTGCGAAAATGAAAAAGTTAAAAGTACAAATTGAAGAATTAAATCTTCCATATGCACCATGCCATAGATTATCTATGGGTATGTCTAATGATTATAAAATTGCATTAGAGTATGGAGCAACAGATTTAAGATTAGGTAGAATATTTTTAAAATAGGAGTTTTAAATGGGCTGGTTTTTTAATAAATCTAAAAGTGAAAATATAAAAAATAATAATAGAATTACAGCGGTTGACAAGATATTTTATATGCAAGTGGATAATTCATCTGATGATACTTTATTTGATATTTGCGATAAGATTTTATCTGGTACACCTGTTTTAGCAAATTTTGATCATTTAAATATACAAGATTCTAATAGTATGTTAGCATTTATCTCTGGTGTAATTTATGCTACTGATGGAAGATCTTTAAAGATTCAATCTAGATTATTCTTATTTGGTAGAAAAGAAGAATTTGCTGATGGTACATTATATCAATATTATGAGGATTTAAAATAATGATATTTGGATATATTATGCAAGGTTTTTATTGGTTATTAATGGCCTATAATGTAATTATACTTATAGATGTTGTATTATCTTGGATTCCTAGTTTATTACAATTCAAAATTCCAAGATTAATTAATACAGTTGCTTCATTTGTTTTGGATCCTTTTAGAGGATTTACAACATTTGGTGGATTTGATTTTTCACCAGTTGTTGCTCTGGGGTTAATTAATGCTATTGCAAATTTTTGTTTGGGAATTATATAAATTTCGTTTTGGAGGTAGTTATGAAAAATATGACAGTAAATATATATTTCTTTAGAAATACTCAAAAAGGTAGAATTGAATTTGAAGAATTAGTAAAATATTTCATGGATACTCCTAATTTTGAGATCTTTTATAATGATACTGAATTAAATATGGTTTATAATGATACTGAGTTTGGATTTAAATATATGTATAAAAAAACCAAAGTTTCTCAAGTTGAAAGTATTTGGAAACTTGATCCAGCATATTTAAATTTAAATTTCATTTTATGCTTACCTATTTTAATCCCTGCTTTTGCTGCAAAAGAGATTTTAACTTTTGCTCAAAAATTAGCTAAAATATTTGATTTACAAGTATATCATGAATCATATGAAGATGTAAAACAATTTAATATAGCTGATTTATATTCTGTATTTTCAAATGCTCAAAGAGCATATTTAGAAGAAAACGATGTGAAAGATAAAGTATTCTATGACGCAAACAAATTGAGTACTATTTGTAAATATCAAAGATCATTAGACAGTTATGTTGAATCTTTCCAAAACGAAGTAGATGTTCACCCATGTGTTCCAATCATAGATAGAGCTAATAGTGAATTTGGAATTTGTACTACTTGGAATGTTGGTGCTCCTACATTATTTGTTCCTCATTTTGATTTTGTTAATGTTAGAGACACTGATGGAGAAGAATTCTATATCAGACGTGCTGATTTTATGAGAGTTATGGATAAATACTTAACTAAAGTAGATAATGATTTGCCTGATATGTACTACATTAAGGCAAAAGCTGCAAAATCTAGTAGGGGTTTAACTAGTCGTTTACGTAGATATGCTGTTGTTGACCAAATATTTGCTCAACTTCCAATTTGTGACTTATTAGATAGATATTAATAATAATTTGGTGATAAATATGAAAATTAATAAATTAATTGACCATACAGTTTTAAAAGCATTTGCTACATCTGATGATATTATAAATTTATGCAATGAAGCTATCGAATATGATTTTGCTAGTGTTTGTGTTAATCCAGCAAATGTATCTTTAGCATATAGTATTTTAAAAGATACAGATGTATTAGTTTGTACAGTTATAGGATTTCCATTAGGTGCAAATACAATTGAAATTAAACAAGCTGAAACAATTGATGCTGTGAATAATGGTGCTCAAGAAATTGATATGGTTATTAATATTGGTAAAGCTAAAGAACATAATTATGAGTATATTACCGAAGAAATTAAAGCAGTTGTTGATGCTTCGAATGGTAATTTAGTTAAAGTAATCTTAGAAACTTGTTACTTAACAAGTGAAGAAATTGCTGAAGTATGTAGATGCGCTTGTATTGCTGGTGCACAATTTGTTAAAACATCTACAGGATTTGGCACAGGTGGTGCAAAAGTAGAAGATGTTAAACTAATGAAAGAAAGTATTTTAGATACAATGAGTGTAAAAGCTAGTGGTGGAGTAC
>CAZHQU010000160.1:0-4793 GCA_964534245.1 uncultured Coprobacillus sp. | reverse complement strand
AAAAAAAGACTATTTTTTGATAAATTTATTTTTTTTTGAAAATTTCCTATTTTTTAGAAATATGCGTGTATTACTAATATGATTTAGCTATTTAAAGTATTTATATATAATTAAAAATAAAAAAAGACAAAGTTTTTAGGCTTTGTCTTATAGATATTATATATCTTTTTTTCTTAATGTAAATTTAATTGGTGTTCCAGTGAACTCAAAACTTTCTCTAAATTTATTTTCTAAATATCTTAAATATGAGAAATGCATATGTCTTTCATCATTTACAAAGAATACAAATGATGGAGGACATGTATCTTCTTGTGTAGCATAACTTATTCTTAATCTATTCCCATTAAATACAGGAGGTTGATTTAAAATTAAGGCATCAATAATGATATCATTTAATACACTAGTTGAAACACGGCGAGAATAGTTCTCATAAACGAAATCAATTTCATCTAATAGTTTAACTACTCTTGATGATGAGATTGCTGAAAGGAAGATAACTGGCGCAAAATGTAAGAATGGCATTTGTGCTTTAATCTTTGCAGTCATTTTCTTCATTGTTTTATCATCTTTTTCAACAATATCCCATTTATTAACAACAATAATCATTGGTCTATTGTTCTCTCTAGCGTAACCTGCAATACGTTTATCTTGTTCACTTACTTCTACTGTACCATCTAGAACAAGTACAGCTATATCAGTTCTTTCTAAAGCTTTTAATGCCCTTAAAACTGAGTATTTTTCAGCATTTTCGTAAATCTTTCCTTGTTTACGAATACCAGCAGTATCAATTACTGTATATTTTTTACCATTTCTAGTAAAGTTTGTATCGATTGCATCTCTAGTAGTTCCAGGAATATTACTTATAATTGATCTATTTTCGCCAATAATAGAATTAGCAAGTGTAGATTTACCAACATTAGGTTGACCTATTAAGCAGAACTTAACTGTATCTTTGTCTTTATCATCTTTTTTCTTTTCAGGCATTAAAGCAATAACTCTATCAAGTAAATCACCTACACCTATACCATGTAAAGCACTTACTGGAATTACTTCTTCACAACCCATAGAATAGAAATCATAAATTTGATCTTTAAAGCTTGCATCATCAACTTTGTTTGCGGCAACAATTATAGGCTTTCCAGATTTAACTAGAATACTAAATACATCTTCATCTTCAATTGTAACAGAATTTCGTACATTTACTACCATTACTATTACATCAGCTTCATCAATTGCTAGTTGTGCTTGAGCTCTAATTTCTTTAGAAAAGGGCTCATCTTTTAAGACGATCCCTCCTGTATCAATAACTCGAAATTCTTGGTTTAACCATGAAGCTCTAGCATATATTCGATCTCGAGTAATTCCACTAACATCGTCTGTAATGGATTTTCTCTCACCAGCAATTCTATTGAATAAACTAGATTTACCAACGTTTGGTCTTCCGACAATAGCTACAACTCCACGCATAATAAAGTTACCTCAATTATTGTTTATTTTTTAAATCATTTAAGTAATCACCAAATGTATTACTCATTTTGTCATTACTCTTCATATATTTGTTGTAGTTTTCTTTTTCAACGCGTTCTTCAGCATCTTTCATGCTAACAATAAATCTTTGTTTAGCAGCATCATAAACTCTAACTTTAACTTTAACAACAACGTCTTCTTTTACGTTTTCAAGTTCAGATTTGTTTACAGCGCCTTTAGCCATATAACCATTTAATCCTTGGTAATCAACTTTGAACCCTTCTTCAGTAACTTTAGTTACTTTAACTTCTAATACATCACCAACAGCAACTTGAACTGTAGCCCATGGATTTTCAGTTAATTGTTTTACAGAAACGATAATACGTCTCTTAGATTTTTCAACTTCGATTAATTTACCAGTAACTTCGTCACCAACGTTAACAACAGATTCAACTTGAGTTTCACGATCCCATGAGAATTCACTCTTTGGTACGAAACCTTCTAATTCTTCAGCTAATTGAACACGTACACCAGCTTTATTAATTTCGATAGCTTTACCAGTAACAACATCACCAACTTGTTTGTCAGCAAAGTAATTAGCCCAATGATTTGGTAATAATGCTTTACGAGAAAGACCTATGTGATCTTTTTCAACTTTTATAACTTGTACTTTTACAGTATCGCCAGATTTAAATACTTTTTCAATTTTTGAAACTCTAGTGTGATCAACTTCAGAAATGTGTAATAAACCTTCAACACCATCATATAGTTCAACAAATGCACCATATTCTTCGATATTTTTAACAGTTCCTTCATAAACTTGACCAACTTCAACTTTGCTAATGAATTCTTTTCTAGCAGCTTTTTGTTTTTTCTTTTCTGCATGAGCTTGAGAGACAATAATTCTAATTCTAGCTAAATCAATTCTAATTGGGCAAACTTCTAATTCTTTTCCTACTAATCCTTCGAATTCTTCTTTAGCAACAGATGCTAATTGAGTAGGTAATAGACATGTGAAATCACCATATTTCATTAATAAACCAAAGTCAGCAACTTGTTTCATAACTTTTGCAACAATGATTGGACGATCTTTAATTTCTTTTTCGAATTCTACTAATTTATTACGTTTTTCTAATAATAAAGTAGAGAAAATGAATTTTCCACCATCAGGGAAAATCTTTTTGATAACAACTTCGATATCTTCACCATCGATAAATTGATCAAATAATTCTTCATCTTTTTCTAAATTAGCGCAATCTTTCTTAAATAAGAAACCTTCTTGACCATCTTCTAATTCAATTAAAACTCTTTCTTCTTTAGCCTTTTTAACAACTTTACCATCAACTACTTTTTCTTCTTGTGCAGGTAATACTTTAACGATTTTACCTTTAACAACTTGCATTTCTTTGTAGCCAGATGCTTTTTCTTCAGCAGTTTCTTCTTCTAAAACTACTTCTTCAACTGTCTCTTCCTCTACAGGCATTTCTTCATTAGCTTCTTCAGCTTCTTTTGTTTCCTCAACGTTTACGTTCTTTGTTAAATCTTCCATACTGTAACCTCTTTCAAATACTAATCTTGTGATAGTTTCTATCACTTCTTCAACGCTTAAATCTGATGTGTCTACATAAACGGCATCATCAGCTTGTGTAAGTGGGCCTATTTCACGGTGGCTATCTTTGTAATCTCTAGCTTCAATATCTTTTTCAGTTTCTTCAAGAGAAAGTACAATTCCTCTTGTTTCGTTCTCTTTCATTCTTCTAATAGCTCTAACTCTAACAGAAGCTGTTAAGAAGATTTTTAAATTTGCATTTGGTAATACAACAGTACCAATATCTCTACCATCAACAATAATGTTTTGGCTTTCAGAAAGTTCTTGTTGCATTTTAACAAGTTTAGAACGAACATAACCGAATTTAGCAACTAGCGAAGCATTATTTGTAACTTCAAGTGTTCTAATTTCTTTAGAAACATCAACACCATCCAAATGAATTTTGTTATCAACAAAACAAATAGTTGTGTCTTCAAGGAATTTATATTCCTCTTCATTTTCTAAATTAATTTTTAAATTTAATGCTTTTAAAGTTACTGCTCTATACATAGCTCCAGTATCTAAATACTGAAAACCTAATCTAGATGCTAATAACTTTGAAATAGTACTTTTCCCGCTAGCAGCAGGACCATCGATTGCAATTTGCCAGCCCATAAATATACACCTCTAAACATACAGAATTATTATACCATAAACAAGAATTAATATCAAATACTTTTTGAAATATTTATTAATTGTTATAATTTAATATATTTCAAATAATAAAAAGCTAAACATCGAAATGCTTAACTTAGATATAAATTATTTTTTATTAGCAAGAACATATAATCTTTTCACTTCGTGAATTGATAACTGTCTCACATCTCCTTCTTGTATTCCTTCTGTTGTGATTTCACCAAATCTAATTCTTGTTAATCTTTTTACATTAAAGCCTAAAATCTCAAACATTTTCTTAACTTGGTGATATTTACCTTCTTTTATGATCAAACCAACTGAAGATGAGTTATTTTTAGCATCAACACTTTTGATATATCCACGACATTTCCTTGTTGTGTAATTATCAATCTTTAATCCTCCACATAGTTTAGCAAGATGCTCTTTCTTAAAAATACCATCTACTCTTGCTAGATACTCTTTCTCTAAATTAGATTGAGGACCAACTAAAGTATTCATAAATTCTCCATCATTAGTTAAGACTAAAACTCCTTTAGTATCATAATCAAGTCTACCTACTGGAAACATTCTTTTCTTTTGAAGTTCTTCTGGAAGTATTGAAATAACTGTCTTTCTGCCTTTTTCATCATTAACACTAGAAATAATTCCTCTAGGTTTATTCATAACATAATAAACATGTTCTACTGATTCAATAACTTTTCCATCTACACAAACAATGTCTTTATCAGTAACTTTCACTCCTTGTTCAGTTACAACGACACCGTTTACTGTAACTCTTCCTTCAGCAATCATTTCTTCAGCTTTTCTTCGAGATGTAATACCACAATTTGCAATATATTTTTGTAATCTTTCCATAATTTTCACCTACATAATTTTACCATATTATACAAAAAAAATAAAGTAATTTAAAAAAAATCATAGACTAATAAATCTATGATTTTTAAATACACTATGAATTTATTTTCTTGTAAGAATATCAATTATTTCATTAGCTTTTAAATAATTTTGTTCCAATAAAGTATTTATTAATTTATCACATAAATCTTTATTTGACTTAATTAAATCAATAGTTTTTTCAAGTTCAGTTGATAATATATTATTA